>NCRO01000157.1 GCA_002849045.2 Candidatus Sediminicultor secundus | reverse complement strand
AGATGTGTATAAGAGAAAGAATAAAGATATAATAAAAATTGCTCTGGAAAAATTAGATATTCCAAAGAATCTGATATACAAAAAGTTATTGGAAATGAAGAAAGGATGATGATCAATGGAAGAGAAAAGTCAATCCAAAAAAACATTTTATATAACTACTCCTATCTACTATGTTAATGATGTACCACATATCGGGCATGCTTATACTACTATAGCTGCAGATGTTTTGGCCAGATATAAAAAACTATCCGGATATGATGTTCTTTTTTCTACCGGAACAGATGAACATGGTCAAAAGATCGTTCGTTCAGCAGAAAAGGTAAATTTAACTCCTTTGGAGCTGTCAGATAAGGTGGTATTAAAGTTTAAAAATCTCTGGTCCTCATTAAATATAAAATATGATGATTTTATACGCACAACTGAACCAAGACATATTAAAGTAGTGCAAGAAATATTTAGTAAGTTATTTGAAAAGGGTGATATTTATAAAGGTGAATACGAGGGCTGGTATTGCGTACCCTGCGAAACCTTTTGGACTGAAACTCAGTTGACGGATAAAACATGTCCCACTTGTGGTAAAAAAATAGAGAAAATAAAAGAAGAAAGTTATTTCTTTAAAATGTCAAAATACCAAGATCAGATATTATCATACTTTGAAAAACATCCCAAATGTATTCAACCAAAAACAAGAAGAAACGAAATTATAAGTTTTGTAAAAAGCGGTCTTAAAGACCAGAGTATAACCAGAACAAAAAGAAGCTTAAAATGGGGGATAGATGTTCCTTTTGATAATAATCATGTAATTTATGTCTGGTATGATGCTTTAATAAATTACATTACAGTAGCAGGATATAATATAGATAATGAAAAATTTGAAAAATACTGGCCGGCTGATGTTCATCTTGTTGGAAAGGATATATTGAGATTCCATACCGTTATCTGGTTTACTATGTTAATGGCGGCCGGAATTGAACCTCCCCAGATGGTCTTTGCTCATGGTTGGTGGACTATAGAGGGAGAAAAAATGTCAAAATCTAAAGGTAATGTAGTAGACCCCTATGAAATGTCAGAAGAATTTGGTGCTGATGCCTTTAGATATTTTCTAATGAGAGAGGTTTCCTTTGGGCAGGATGGTAATTTTTCTAAAGATTTATTGATTAAAAGAATAAATTATGATTTGGCTAATGATTTAGGAAATTTAGTAAGCAGAACTGTAGCAATGATTGCTCAGTATTTTAACAAAGAAATTCCCCAATCAGGGATAGAAAAAGAAGAATATGATGTGGAGTTAGAGAATTTTGCTTTAAAGACTATAAAAAAATATTATACTCAAATGAATAATTTATCGCTTAACACCGTTTTGGAAACTATCTGGCAATTTATAAGAAGAACTAATAAATATATTGATCAAACAGAGCCCTGGATATTGGGGCGCGATAGTTCACAAAAGGAAAGATTATCTACTATTCTGTATAATTTAGCTGAATCTATACGCCTATCCACCATTTTAATTTATCCCTTTATGCCGGTAAAAGCAAAAGAAATTTGGGAACAGTTGGGATTAGAAAGTGATTTAGAAAAAATAAGATTGTACGAAGATGCTTCTTGGGGAAAATTAAAACCAGGAATTCTGGTTAAGCCGGGAAAAATAATATTTCCCAGGATTGATACTAAAAAGAAAGAGCAAAAACAGGCAAAAGAAGATAAAATCAATATCATATCTTACGATGAATTTAAAAAAATTGATTTGAGAGTAGGAAAGATTATTTCTGCCGAAGAAGTAAGCGGAACAGATAAATTACTCAAATTGGAAATAAGTTTAGGAGAAGAAAAAAGAACTATTGTAGCCGGAGTAAAAAAGCATTACTCTGCCGAAGAAATATTGGGGAAGAAAATAGTAATAATAACTAATTTACAACCTGTAAAGATTAGAGGAATAGAATCTCAAGGTATGCTTTTAGCTGCGGTTAATAAAGATAATGTAGTTTTATTAACTATAGATAAAGATATTGCTGAAGGAAGCAAAATACAATAAATTAAGTTAACACCCCTAAAAAAAATACCCAAGGAGGGATATTTATGGCTACTGCAAAAATTAAAGGAGAAAAAGTTGATATGTCAAATTCGTTTAGAGAAAATATTAATAAAAATCTTGGATTAATATTTATAATTTTTATGTGTATCATAATTATCTTATTTATTAACCTGCAGATAAAAGTTAATAACTTAAGCCTACAAGCAGAAAAATATATTGAAAATATTAACTTAAAGAATGAAGAAATAATTAATAAAGTGGAAAGCTTAAACAGACAAACAGAGAAATATATTGAAAGCACAAACCTACAGAACGAGAAGATAGCCAGTAGAATAGAAGATTTATCTAATGAAGTAAAAAAAATTAGTCAAGTGAAAATCAGTAGAGATCAATTTACAGAGATCTATATGCAATTACAAGAATTAACCGGAATGATTTCAAACGAAGTTAAAAGAGAATATTATATTACAAAAGCGGTAGGTATCATTTCTAAAAATAATTCTACCTTAGACAGTAAATCTATATATGAGATATCTAAAACTATTTATGAAGAATCCATAAGATATAATTTTAATCCTTTATTAATAACTGCCATAATAAAAACAGAAAGTAATTTCGATCCCGAAGCCGTTTCAGATTCTTATGCCTATGGATTATGTCAGGTAAGAAGGTTTATTGCTCCGGAGTTGGCAGAAAATATTGGTATTAAATGGGAGGGGGCGGAAAAGACATTGTTTGATCCCATTAAAAACATTAAAATCGGAGTATATTATTTATCTATGTTAAACAGAAATTTTAATGATTTAAAAACCGCTATCATAGCTTACAACCAAGGACCTTATGCTGTACAAGAACGATTAACCAACAATAAGGAATTACTTGATAATTATGCGAATAAGGTATTAGATTACTATGCTAATTTAAGAGGATTTAGTTTAGAAGAAGTGCAAAACGAGATTAAAGCTACCGATTAGATAGTCGTTAGTGAATAGTCGTTAGTTTTAAATACAAGATGCAAGTTTTCAGTTTACAGTTTTAAGATAAAGAGATAAAAAAATCGGCTCCTGGATTCTATTTTCTTTACGAGATACGATTCACGAGATACGAGATACGGATATAGTTTTACACTTTACGTTTTTCGCTTTGTTACTAAATACTATTCACTATCCGCTAGTATAATTGGTCAACTTTCTTATTGTAAAGAGTGTAAAAAAGTGATATAATTTCTAAAAATAAAATATTGAAGATTAAACTTTTTCGGGGCAGGGTGCGGTTAAACTAAAAGATAACCAATTCCCGACCGGTGGTAAATTCTTTCTGTTGTTTTGTATCAATGATTGAATAAGCCCACGAGTCCCGCACTCAATAAATAATTTAATTTTGAAATTATAATCTTCTAAAAAAATATGAATTATATTTTTTAAAGACCATTGATTTCATTGAGTGCCGGACAGATCTGGTGAAAAACCAGAGCCGACAGTAAAGTCTGGAAGGGAGAAGAAGCGAATTGTATTGAATAAAAAATATCCCCGAAGAACGAAATGTCTTCGGGGATATTTTTTATTGATAGAAAATATTTTTAAATTTAAATCAATTGTATAGGAATTTAATTTTTCCGTAGGGTTTCGATTTATCGAATCCGTAATGAGAATGGGGTGGCACTCAAGTAATATTGAGTGCCACCCCCCTACGTTACAAGCGATACTTAATACGAAAAAAGTTTTGAGCTAATGACTATTCACTATTGAATAATTTATAAATAAAGCTAAAAAAATTAAATAGAAGGAGAATCTGTATGAAAAGTATAAAAATTACCAGTATTTCTATATTAGTAGCCTTGTCCATAGTAGCAGGGTATTTTATTCATTTTCCTATTTTACCCCAAGCACCATTTTTATTATATGATCCGGGGAGCGTATTTCTCCTGATTGGATCTTTTAAATTAGGTCCGAAAATTGGCGTTCTGATGACTCTAATTACAGCAACACTTTTTGCACTTATTACCGGACAGGGCGGTCCTTATGGCGCTTTGATGAATTTTTTAGCAACGGGAACTTTCGTATTTGTGTCATCCCAAATCTATTTCTTGCATCATGACAAGAAGGGAGCAATTCTAGGATTAATCTTAGGGACATTAGCAATGACCTTAATAATGGTTCCAGCTAACTTAATAATCACTCCCCTCTACTTAGGGGTTGAAAGGGAGATTGTAGTTAAAATGCTAATTCCAGCTATTATTCCCTTTAATCTTTTAAAAGGGATTATTAGTGGTGCCCTAACTTTCATTTTATATAAAAGGCTGTACCCTTTAATAATTAGCAAGTAAATTTAAATTGTTAGTGTAACCTTTGGTGGGGTAGTTAGAAGAAAAAATATTTATATTTAATGATACTGTATTTTCTTTTCTTTACTAAATACTATATACTAAATACTATATACTGTTTAAATTGGGAGGATAGTTTATATGAAAAATATTGCAGTACTGATGGCTGGTGGCCGGGGGCAAAGATTCTGGCCACATAGTCGATTTGATACACCTAAACAATTGTTATCTATTACTGGTGGAAATAGCATGATTAGAGAGACCGTTAATCGTGTGTCTCCGCTAATTGATTTATCAGATGTGTTTATTTCTACCACGGAAGATCTCTTTGATAGCATAAAAGATGCTCTTCCTGAAATAGATTATCTAAATTATATACTCGAACCAGTTGGTAGAGATACTGCTGCCTGCATCGGTTTAGCTGCAGTAGTTATTGAACAAAGATATAAAGATCCTGACACCACTATGATTACACTTCCCATAGATCATATAATAAAAGATAGCGAAAAATTTTTAGGAGCAATTAAGGAAGCTTGTATTCTTGCTCGTGAAACGGGTAATTTAATTACCATAGGTATTAAACCATCGCGACCAGAAACAGGATATGGTTATATTTGTGTAGGTGAAGAAGTAGAAAAGACAGATAACATTACCGCTTGTGTAGTGAAAAATTTTACAGAAAAACCAGATTTAGAAACTGCAAGAAAATTTATAAGTGAGGAAAACTATCTTTGGAATAGTGGTATATTTGTTTGGACTTGCAGAGATATTTTAAAGGCTATAAAAAAAGAGGTCCCAAAACTTTACAATGGATTAATGAAAATTAAAGATAGTTTAGGGACGTTGCACAAAAAAGAAGTTGTGAAAGAAGTATTTTATGGATTAGATAAAATATCGATAGATTATGCAATTATGGAAAAAGTTACTAATAGATTGGTAGTAAAAGGTGATTTTAGCTGGGATGATATTGGTTCATGGACTTCGATGGAGAGAATTTTTACTCAAGATAAAGATGGAAATGTAATTCAAGGTGAACATGAGGGAGTAGATACCAGGAGGTGTGTTATTATAAACGATGAAGGTTTAATTGTTACTATTGGCCTATCTGATTTAGTTGTAATATCAAGTGGAGATATAAAATTAATTTACCCCAAAAAACGAGAAGGTGACTTAAAGAAGATAATTAAAAGGATGGCTAATAACGAAAAATATAAAAAATATTTATAGTTAAAAAACAAAGGAGATGTAAGATTTGAAAAACAAATATTTATTTACTTCTGAATCAGTTACCGAAGGACATCCGGATAAGATTGCCGATCAAATATCTGACGCTATTCTGGACGGTATCTATAAAAAGGATCCTTATGGAAGAGTAGCAGTAGAGACTCTGGTTGCTACCGGATTAGTTATGGTCGCCGGGCAGATTACTACTTCTTGCTATGTTGATATTCCTAAAATAGTACGTCAAACCATCCGAGATATAGGTTACACTAGGGCTAAATATGGATTTGATTGCGATACTTGTGCGGTATTAACCTCTATTGATGAACAGTCCAAGGATATAGATCAGGGAGTGAGTAAATCATTGGAAGCAAAGGAAACGGAAAAAGAAAAAAATGACATGGAAACTACGGGAGCAGGTGATCAGGGAATGATGTTCGGATATGCTTGCAGAGAAACTCCCGAACTGATGCCCCTTCCTATAATATTGGCTCATAAATTAACTTATCGCCTGGCAGAAGCAAGAAAAAAGAAGATAATTCCTTATCTCAGACCTGATGGGAAATCTCAGGTTACAGTTGAATATGAGAATGGGGACCCAAAAAGAGTAGAGGCGGTAGTAATTGCTGCTCAACATCATCCCGATATTCCTTACGAAATTATTCAAAAAGATATCAAAGAAAAAGTTATTAATTATGTTATACCCCAAAAATATCTTGATGAAAATACTAAATATTTTATTAATACTACCGGAAGATTTGCCATAGGCGGCCCCCAAGCAGATACCGGGGTTACCGGTAGAAAAATAATTGTTGATACCTATGGAGGAGTGGGAAGTCATGGAGGAGGATGTTTCTCCGGAAAAGACCCCACTAAAGTGGACAGGTCAGGTAGTTATATGGCAAGGTATATAGCTAAAAACATTGTAGCTGCCGGATTGGCTGACAAATGTGAGATACAAATTGCCTATGCAATTGGGGTAGCTCATCCCATATCTATTATGTTAGATTTTTTTGGAACAGAAAAAATTCCTCAACCAAAAATATTAGAATTAATTAAAAAAAATTATGATTTACGTCCGGAAGCAATAATAAGATACTTGAAACTGAGAAGACCTATATATAAGAAGACTGCTGCATATGGTCATTTTGGGAGGGAAGATGAAGATTTTACCTGGGAAAAGACCGATAAAGCGGAGATACTAAAAGAACAAGCAGGACTAAAATAGTATCGAGTATCGAGTATATAGTATATAGTAAAGAAAAAGAAAACAGAAGGAAGAAAGAAGACAGCAGATAAGATGGAATTAATTATGAAATATCGAGTATCGCGTATCGAGTTAAATTTAAGTAGAACTTTTAGCGTATAATATAATATAAGAATTCCATACAATATATAAATATTATTCATATTAAACTAAAAACTTAAAACGAAAAACAATAATTATTATTTAAGAATTCAGGAGCCAGTAGTCAGAAGTCAGAAGAATATAAAGTAACTTCGTACACAATATAATCTCATAATTTAAAATAATTCTGAATACTGGATTCTGGCTCTTGTTTCCAGGCTTCTGCTTTCTTAACGAGATACGATTCACGAGATACAAATAGTTTATGTAGATTTTAATGGGGTAGTTAGAAAGAAGAATACTACTTTTTCTATATTTTCTTTTGCTTTCTGAACTCGATACTCAATACTATATACTCGATACTATATTTGGTATTTTGCATAATAGGTCTATCTCTGATAAAATAAAGAATAAATTTAAGTAAATCTTTTCTTATTTTAAATAATCAAAGAAAAGAAAGGAAAATTTTAATTATATGAATATAAGAGAATTATTAGCTATCACTAAAGAAAGAGATGCTTCGGATTTGCATATTACGGTTGGAGTCCCCCCAATTCTACGTATAAACGGTAAATTAAGAAAATTAGATTTACCTGAACTCAACTTGCGAGATGTTCACGAAATGATTTATAGCATAATTAATGATGAACAAAAAGATAAATATGAAAAACTTCATGAATTAGACTTTTCATTTGGATTAGAAGATATGACAAGATTTAGAATTAATATATTTAAAACTCGATTAGGTGAGGCAGCTGCCTTTAGGCTGATACCAGAAAAAATAAAATCTCTTGCGCAATTAGGTTTACCGAAAGAATTATCTATTTTTTGTAAAAAATCAAAGGGTTTCGTATTGGTTACCGGACCTACCGGAAGTGGAAAAACAACCACCTTAGCTTCTTTGATAGACATTATAAATAAAGAAAGATATGATCATGTTATAACTATTGAAGACCCTATTGAATTCATCCATACTCATAAAAATTGCATTGTAGACCAGAGAGAAGTAGGAATTCATACAGATTCTTTTGCTTATGCTTTGCGAAGTGCCTTAAGAGAAGACCCTGATGTAATATTAGTTGGAGAAATGAGGGACCTTGAAACCATTTCTATGGCGGTAACTGCAGCTGAAACCGGGCATTTAGTATTTTCCACTCTTCATACTAATAGTGCAGCCGAAACTGTAGAAAGAATAATAAATGTATTTCCTCCACATCAACAGAATCAAATTAGAATGCAAGTTGCCGAATCTCTTTTAGGTATTGTT
>NCRO01000156.1 GCA_002849045.2 Candidatus Sediminicultor secundus | reverse complement strand
GGGTACGGTGGCGCTTTGAGCTCTTCAAGAGGGGTAATCTGGTAGATATTATTTCTATAATGACCGGTAGTGGATTTACCCCTGGTTATATTTTTAATCAGACCAAATTTGAGTAAAGTATCCTGGTATCTGAGTAAGGTAGTTTTAGCTATCCCCATCTGTTGACAAAGGGAACCTATGGTAGGCCAAGCGATATACTTTCCTTTATGGCAGTAAGCAAGCAGTTCCTCATAGAGTACCACAGGACCTACCCCCAATACCTTGACCCATTTCTTTAAGAAACAGTTGGTGACAATGATGTAGCCTTCTTTTTTTTCTTCGTCCGGTTTATTCTGCTTATTTTGTTTTTCTTTTTGCATATATTTCTACCTCTTTTCTTATTACTTATCACTAATTACTCATTACTGTATTTAGCGACTAATCTAATTACATCATAAATAATTTTTCATGTATCGAGTTTTCGATGAGTTTTCGATGAGTTTTCGATGAGTTTTTTCTTTGCTTCGTTTAAGAGTTAAAGAAACAAAAAAAATCCAGATAACACAACGGTTATCTGGATTTTAATTAAACAAATAATTATTATTTTTTAATAAATTGAAGCAAAATTCATCTTAAATGAGAGAAAAAAGTCAAAAAAATTAACTAATTTTCAATTTTTCCTCTTCTAAATTTAACATTATCCCCCTTCGAGAAATTACTTTAAAAATATTTTTCACCTTTTCTTTATTTCTTTTGCTTTTCCCGATAGTTTTTAAAATGGTGCTTCTAATTTTCGAAAAATGAAAACTTACTCGGTTATAGATGGCATCCTTTTCACCTTTCCAAAGCTCATCCAATAGTTCATCATAACTCATTACTCGCTCATTGTACTGGGCCAATAGATGAATTAAAGAAAATTCTGTGGCAGTTACATCAATCTTTTCCCCATAAAGATAATTCTATCCGGACGGTTGAGGGAGATTTCAAGTACAGTTTTTGGTTTTTGATTTTTAGGTTTTAGATTAGAATTCGGGTTTTCAGTTTTTGATGGAGAGCTTGCAGATACGGGTTGCAAGTTATGAGATACGGAAGTAGTACTTGTGGTTTTCAATGGAGAGGGGAGAGTTATCGGCTCACAGTTTTCATCTTGCACTATCCATTTTTCTTTTGCCGCCTTCCAATGATTATTTTCTTCTTTCATTCTTTCTTGAATTCTTTGAACTAATCGCCTCGGAAGCAATTTACCCAACTCGACCTCACTCACATCCCTCAAAGAATTTTCCTCCCCATAACCTGCCCCCACCAACCTTCTAATGTGGTATCGGCTTAAACCGGGTATATATAGCAGGGCCAAATTTACTCCTTCTTCCTGTACTCCTTCTACTAATCTGTGGGAAAACATCCTTATTTTATTCAAATCTTTATTTATCTTTTTCTCCCAGCCCATACTTTCAGCTATCGCTGACAGATTATCGGCTAACCAGGAAAAACCTTCTCCCAATCTATGGATACAACCCCGGTAAAGACCATATTCCTCCTCAATTGTCCTAACACTCTTTTTACCCTCCACCCAATCATATAATAAATGAGTCTTCTTATAGATGATATAATCTTCCAAAGAGGTGATTTCTTCTTTCTCCTTTTTCATTAGAATTTTATCCCGAAAAAGTTTCTTATCTTCATCATCCTGTTCAAAGATAAGACGCAAGAGTTTATTCCAGTAATTTTTTCTATAACCACATCGATAAATTCCTTTTTTATAATCATCTCTAATAGCTTGAGAAAAGGGAATAGGCAATGCTTTACCATCCGGGCTTAAAGCCAGTAGAAAAAGAATCTCCAGAATACTAATATCTCCCTTTTTACAATATCTCAACCAGGATTTAAAAAACAGAAAAGTTTCTACTTTAATTCTCTTGGCAGATATTAAAATACCGCTGTCGGTGGGAGATAAAACACCTTGTCTATTCATCCTGATCAATCGGTTTCCTTTTAAAATATTCAAGACTTTTTCTATTCTTTTATCGATATTCGCCTTATTAAAAGAAAACTGCCAGTAACCCGAAAGGAAATTGTTATCTTCGAATTTACTCTGACTTTTTAGGGAAACAAAATCCTCTTTCTTTATATGACTCTTTAACTTTTCATAATTAAGGTTTATATTTACCGCTAATCTTAAAAGATAAGTAACCAAATCATTATCTATATTTATTGACTGTTTATTTGCCTTATGACTGCAATTATTATCTTTTAAATATTTAAAATAAAGATTCTGGTAAATATTCTGAAGGACTTGAGAGTGTGCCAAAAAAATGACCCTTCCAAACTCTAATACCCCGGCTCTTCCACCCATATTTTCAATAGCGGCAAAGGTGAGGCTGGTTCGATAATTAGGAGGATAATTTCCTTCATCATTATATATTTTATCCAGGGCAATAATCACATTATTAAAAGGAAGATTGACACCCATGGCCATGATGTTAGTAGCACAGATAACCTTTATTTCCCCCTTTTTTTGATAAATCTCGATCAAATTCCTTTCTTCCCATGAGAGGTTTTGATTATAATGAGCAATCCCTTTTTCTAAGGTCTCTCTCAACTCATCACAGGATAGGGTTTCTTCCATTTCCTTTAACTCCTTTAATGCACAAGATGCGGCAGGGCTCTCTAATTGAGAAGCAAGCCACTTAGCCCATTTTTGTGCCTCAGCACAGGTTGCAAAAAATATCAAGACCGATTCTCCCTGTTTTACCAGATATTTCACTGTCTCTAACAAATAATCCTCAAAACAATTATCTCGAACTGCTTCCGGTTTAAAAAATACTTCCTTTTTGTAATTTTTATTCTTTTTAGAAGTAATATAGTTAAAGGTACCATCTCTTACGATACCTTTACGCAGTTCCACCGGACGTTGATAGGAAATAAGGGTTCGTGCAGGGAACCATCTTAAGAGAGCTTCTTGGCCTTCAATAAAAGCTGAAAGGGCGATGATTTTAATATTTTTATTCTTTTTATCGATATTATCTACGATACTTTCCAGCAGAGGACCCCATTTTGAGTCATTAATCAACTGCATTTCATCGATGATGACTAAAGAAACAATATCTAAAAAATGAGGGCATCTCAAACAAAAGTAATTAAATTTTTCATAGGCCATCACCGCAACATCATAATCTCCTGAAATGATATGATGGTCATCTTCATTACGGTCACGGGTAGAGATGACTATATCCATTCCGCAATGACTGTAGAGTTTTTTAAAGTGTCTATACTTTTCATCAGCCAGTGCTCTTAAAGGAACCAAATAGATGGTTTTTTGAAGGTGAATGACCTGTGTTATTGTGGCCATTTCTCCGATGAAGGTTTTTCCTGAGGAGGTTGGGGCGATAACCAAAAGATTTTGATTTTCCTTGTTCCCTCGCCCTTGAGGGGAGAGGGCAGGGTGAGGGTGAATCTTATTTTCCCCATAATCTAAAATCCCATAATTTCTTACCGCCTCCTCCTGTATCGGCAACAAATAAGGAGAACAGTCTTTTTCCCAGATGTTTACAATATAAGAGGGGATACCATAATTCTTTAAACTTTTAATCTTCATTATCTTGGTCATTAGTACTTTCCTTTCTT
>NCRO01000155.1 GCA_002849045.2 Candidatus Sediminicultor secundus | reverse complement strand
TCAGGGGGTCGGAGGTTCAAGTCCTCTCGCCCCTACCAGAAGATCTACTTAAAAGATGCCTTTTACCACCCTAAAAATAAGGTAGCCACATCACAATCAGACCCACTGGAATATTTTAGGGAATACTTATCAAAAAAATAATAATTCTGAAAGATATTACCATTTTCACCTTACGAAACCCATCGCAAAATATTCCAATTTGGAAGTATAAACGAAGTATCTCGGTTATTTTAGGTTAGATAACATCGCGCCAAAAATTTTATAAGGGGAAAAAAAATGAATAAGATTTTCGAAGAAATATTCAATTATGTTAAAGATTTGGAGATAATTGATACACATGAGCACCTTCCAGCTTTTGAAAATGAGAGAGAAAAAGATACAGATATTTTAAAAGAATATTTAACACATTACTTTAACAGAGATTTAATTTCTGCTGGATTAAGTATCGATGATTACCAAAAAGTACTCAATAATAAAGTTTCTTTAATAAAACGGTGGAAGTTGGTTGAACCATATTGGGAAGCTGCAAGAAATACTGGATACGGAAGAGCTTTAGATGTTTCTGTTAAAGCTTTATATGGAGTTGAGAAAATACACAGATCGACTATTGAGCATCTAAAAGAGGCATTTCTGGACTCTCTGAAGCCTGGACATTTCAAAAAAGTTCTAAACGAAAAATCTAAAATAAAGGTAAGTTTATTAGCTGTATCTTATACACATCT
>NCRO01000154.1 GCA_002849045.2 Candidatus Sediminicultor secundus | reverse complement strand
ATACACGATATATAAAAAAAAGTTTTGAGTTTTGAATTATGGTTTTTCGCTTTTAGCTTTAAGTTTTTAGCTATACACCGATAATTTAAATCTGGAAAATTACATTTAAAACTAACGACTATTCACTATCCACTAACGACTAAGCAAATTGTTGAATTGGAGAATCATGAAAGAAGAAGAAAAAAAAGACAATTTAAACAACAAAGAAGAAAAAGCAGAAGAGGAAGAACTAAAAGAAAAATTTGCAGAGACAACCAGAGATTTGCCTACCGATGTCGGAAATGAGATAAAAGATGCTTATCTCAGTTACGCTATGAGCGTAATAATAGGGCGAGCCTTGCCTGATATCCGCGATGGATTAAAACCGGTTCATCGCCGGGTATTATATTCTATGGAAAAAATGGGCAACACCCCCGATAAGGCCTATAAAAAATCGGCCCGAATAGTAGGAGATATAATAGGTAAATACCATCCTCATGGCGATGTAGCAGTATATGATACACTTGTAAGAATGGCCCAGGATTTTTCCTACCGCTACCCCTTGGTAGACGGGCAGGGAAATTTCGGTTCGGTTGACGGTGATTCCGCAGCTGCCATGCGATACACGGAAATACGTATGTCGAAGATTGCCCAGGAATTATTGGCTGACCTAGACAAAGAAACCATCGATTTTGCTCCTAATTTTGATAATTCCCTTAAAGAACCGAAAGTTTTACCGGCTAAAATTCCCCACCTTTTACTTAATGGCGCTTCGGGGATTGCTGTAGGAATGGCTACCAACATCCCTCCGCATAATTTAAGAGAAGTAGTTGATGGAGTAGTAATGATAATCGAAGACCCCCAAGTTTCCATAGAAAAATTGATGACCGCAATTAAAGGCCCCGATTTTCCTACCAGCGGCATAATTTGCGGCAAAATGGGAATAAGGAGTGCATATGAAACCGGAAAGGGAGTCATAAAAGTGCAAGCTGCAGTATTTACCGAAGGAGTAGATGGTGATAAAAACGGAGGCAAGAAAATCCCCCGTATAATAATTAAAGAACTCCCTTATCAAACAAATAAAGCAAAATTAATAGAAAATATTGCTAAACTGGTTCAGGATAAAAAACTTATTGACATCACAAGCCTGAGGGACGAGTCAGACAGGAAAGGGATGCGGGTAGTTATTGAATTAAGAAGAGGTGCTAATGTTGACATAGTGTTGAACAATCTGTACAAGCACACCCAGATGAAAACCGTCTTTGGGATTAATCTTTTAGCGATTTCCGAAGGCCGTCCCAAACTCTTTAATTTAAAAGAGCTGTTAGAATGCTTTTTGGTCCACCGTAAAGATGTGGTGGAAAGAAGAACCAGATATGAATTAAAAAAAGCCAGAGAAAGAGCCCACATTTTAGAGGGGCTGAAAATTGCCCTGTCTAATATTGATGAAGTAGTACAGATTATTAAAAAATCAGATAATGTAAAAACGGCGCATGCCAAGCTGAAAAGTAGATTTGGCTTAAGCAATATTCAATCACAGGCTATTTTAGATATGAAGCTGCAGCGTCTTACATCTTTGGAGACCGAAAAGATCCTAGAAGAATATTTAGAATTAATTAAACGCATTGCTTATTTAGAAGATATATTACAAAACGAAAAAAAGCTTATGTTGATAATTAGAGACGAACTGTTGAAGATGAAGGAGAAATACGGTGATGAAAGAAGGACTGAGATAGTAGAAGATGAAGAAGAGTACGAGATTGAAGATTTCATTAGTTTAGAGGACATTGTAATAACTTGCACCCGGGATGGATATTTGAAGCGCCTTCCTTTGAGCACTTATAGCAAAGAAAAAAGGGGAGGGAAGGGCAAAATTGGCATGACCACTAAACTAGAAGACCTTGTAGACCAGGTATTTGTTACCACCAACCTTCATGATATCTTATTTTTCACCAGCAAAGGGGTGGTTTATAGAAGAAGAGCATATCAGATTCCCGAGGGAGGGAGGACTTCCCGAGGAGTCGCTATAGTTAATTTATTGGGTATTGAGAAAGATGAACATATTACTACGATTATTCCTATAGAAAGCAATGAAATTGCAGAATCGAAAGAAAAAAGCGGAAAGTATCTGTTTATGGCTACCAAAAAAGGAAAAATAAAAAAGGTTCCCCTTTCCCATTTTTATGATTTAAGGAATGTAGCAATTATCGCTATACGTCTTCTTCCAGGGGATGAATTAATTGGAGTAAGGCTTGCCGGCGAAGAAGAAAGGATCATTTTAACTACTAAAAGAGGAAATTCTACTTGTTTTTCGGGGAACCAAATAAGGCCCTTAACCAGAGTCGCTTGTGGTTTAAGAGGAATATCTTTAAATGAAAATGATCATCTTCTGAATATAAGTTTAGTTAGTCCGGAAACAGACGAAGACTTATTAATAGTTACCGAAGGTGGCATTGCTAAAAGAACCCTCTTAAAGAAGTTTAGAGAAGCCAAGAAAAGGGGTGGCAAAGGAGCAAAGTCTATTAAATTAACCAAAGAAAAAGGTCTGGTAGTAGCAGTTAAAGTGGTGAGCGAAGAAGACGAGCTAGTATTAATCAGCCAAAATGGGATTGTTATCCGGGTTCCGGTGAAAGAGATTCGTCATACCGGGAGATACTCGCAGGGAGTTAGGATAATGAACCTTGCTCCGGAAGACAAGGTGGCCAGCGTTGCCCTGGTATCGAGTGAAAATGTTGATTTAAGCTAAACAAGTTTGGAAAAACAAAAACAAAGATACCAAACCAGCGAAATTTTGACAAA
>NCRO01000153.1 GCA_002849045.2 Candidatus Sediminicultor secundus | reverse complement strand
CATATGATAAATATGGTAAAAAAATAAAAAAAGATACTCTTGTTATTTTAGATTCATCTCTAATAAAAAGTGAATCTATACCTGATTCTGAAAATGTCCATGCTTTTCCCTTTACTAGATTAGTTAGAGAAGAGCTAGGTACTACATTGCCAACCAATATTTGTTTTTTAGGAGCTCTAGTTGGTATTAGCAAGATCGTTAGCATGGATAGCATAAGAAAGGCAATATTAGACAGGGTGCCCAAAAACAGTGGAAGCAGCAATTTAAAAGCTTTTGAACTAGGATTTTCTTTAATCAAATGAGCCCAATATTTCAATTAAGGAGCAAAATATAGGATGAAGCTGTATGAATATCAAGTAAAAGAAATTTTTTCTAAGTATGGGATTGATATTCAAAAAGGAAAATTAGCCAAAACACCTCAAGAAGCAAAACAAATAGCTGCAGCCATCGGAGTCCCGGTTGTTCTTAAGTCCCAGGTCTTAGTGGGAGGAAGAGGAAAGGCTGGAGGGGTAAAAATAGTAGATGATTTAAGTGATGCAGAAAAAGTAGCAGGTAAAATATTAAAAACTGAAATAAAAGGCCATAAACCAACCGGGATACTAGTTCTGGAAAAAATAGAAATTAAACAAGAATTTTATTTAAGCATTGTTTTAGATAGAAAAATGAAAAAGACGCTTGTAATATTTAGCTCTTTCGGGGGAATGGATATAGAAGAAATTTCGAAAAAACATCCTGAGAAAATTACAAAAATTTATATTGATGAACTATTAGGCCTTCAGGAATTTCATATTAATCGATTACTACCTTTGCTAAATAACGATAGAGAGATGTTCTCAAAACTTAAAAAGACAGTAAAGACACTTTATTGTATTTATAAAAAATACGATTGTTTGATTGTTGAGATAAATCCTTTGGCCCTCATTAATATTTAAAATCGCACTCACCTTCTTTTTTAATTCACCAATTGACCAATTCAATTAGTCGTTAGTGAATAGTGAATAGTATTTAGTAAGCTAAAAAGTAAAAGCGAAAAACCATAACTCAAAACCTTTTCTAACGTTTGGCGTATAGTAGTTTAGAATCGTATATTGTGTATTTTAGTTATCCAGTTACCCTGTTCGCCGGTTTACCAGTTGCTTTGAGATGATATTTTCTCCGACCTCTATCTTTTATTTCCTTAACTAAATACTCTATACTTATTTCTCAACGAGATACGAGATACGAATTTATGTCTTATTCACTATTCCTACTTTGTCTTCCCCGTCTACCTCGTTTAATCTAACCTTAACTATTTCTTTCTTGGAAGTAGGGATGTTCTTACCGATAAAATCTGCTCGAATGGGAAGCTCCCGATGTCCTCTATCAATCAACACAGCTAACTGAATCACCTGGGGTCTTCCTAAATCTACTATGGCATCCATTGCTGCCCTTATTGTTCTTCCGGTATAAAGAACATCATCTACCAGAACTATTTTCTTCTGAGAAACATTAAAAGGTATTTCTGTTTTAAGTACCAGAGGTTGGCGGGCAACTAAAGACAAATCATCTCTGTAAAGAGTTATATCTAAGGTTCCTACTGGGATTTCTTTTTTTTCTATTTCAAAAATTTCCTGGGCCAATCTTTTAGCCAGGAAAACTCCCCTGGTCCTTATGCCAATAAGAGCAAGATTACTTACTCCTTTATTTTTTTCTACTATCTCATGGGCAATTCTTACCAGGGTCCTCTTAATTTCACTTTCCCCCATCACCACAGCTTTTTCCTGTATATCCACTTCTTTAAACCTCCCCTTCTACCACCATATATTTAAACAAAAACCCCCTTACAACCCATTCTGGCTGATAAGGGGGTAATAATTTTTCCTTACCAGCCTCACTGGACTGATATTAAAGGAAGTATTAAATTTGTTTTATTACTAAAAATCCTCTTATTAAATTAAATTAATAAGAGGATAGAATTTTCTCTTTCATCCCCTTATTAGTTTCTCTGAGCTAATTTAAAAGGGTAATTTTTATTTTATTTTTTTTAATAATATATTAAAAACCCTCAGTAGTCAAACAATTTTTTTAGTTTTGTTCTTTATGAAGAAGAAGATAGCCATACCTTTCCTAATCAATCCCTTTTAGTTTTATTTTTCGCCACTCATCTTTAATCCCTTTCATCTAAAACTGCTGAGACTAAATCTACAACCTGTAGAGGACTTTCAGCTACAGAAATAGAAAACTTCTGAAAAGTCTTTATCTTTTCTTCGGCTGTACCTGTTCCTCCAGAGATTATAGCTCCTGCATGTCCCATTCTTTTTCCTGGAGGAGCTGTTTTTCCTGCAACTAAAGCAACAACGGGCTTTCTCATTTTTGAATGGATAAATTTTGCTGCTTCTTCCTCATCAGTTCCCCCAATTTCGCCAATTAAAACAATTGCTTTAGTTTGAGAATCTTCTTCAAAAAAGTTCAAGAATATCAATAAAAGAAGAACCGATTACCGGATCCCCTCCAATACTTACACAGGTTGACTGGCCAAAATCATTTTTAGTCAAATTACAAACCACCTCATAAGTAAGAGTGCCACTTCTGGAGACTATCCCTAAATTTCCCTCTTTGTGGATAGAACCGGGCATAATCCCTACTTTTACCTTCCCCGGGCTAATTACTCCAGCACAATTAGGCCCAATTAACTTTGAACCCTTTTGCTTCACGTAATAACAGGCTTTAACCATATCCAAAGTAGGGATACTTTCTGTAATACAAACTATTAGTTTTATTCCGGCATCTGTTGCTTCATAGATAGCCTCAGTAGCAAATCGAGCAGGAACATAAATAATGGAAGTATTTGCCGCCATATCTCCAACAGCTTCCTTAACTGTATCATAAACAGGAACCCCTTCTATTTGTTGTCCTCCTTTGCCTGGAGTTACCCCTGCAATTACCTTTGTTCCATAATCTAACATCTGCCGCGTATGAAAACTTCCCTCTCTACCGGTTATGCCTTGAACTAATACACGCGTATTAGAATCAACTAGTATACTCAACTTTTCACCACCTCCATCGCTTTTTTTGCTGCCTCACTCATAGTGGCTGCTAAGAAGATTCCTTTTATACCCTTCAGCTTTTTTCGACCTTCTTCTTCATTAGTTCCAGTAAGCCTAATAATTAAAGGTAAGTTCATCTCTCTCTTAGAGAGAGCTTGAATAAGGCCTTCGGCAACAATATCACATCTGGTGATTCCACCAAATATATTAACAAGAACAGCCCTCACCTGCTCATCGGATAAAACAATATCCAGCGCCTTACCTACCTGCTGTGAACTTGCTCCTCCTCCTACATCTAAAAAATTAGCTGGCTCGGCTCCGTAATGTTTTACCAGATCCATAGTAGCCATAGCTAAACCGGCTCCATTTACTATACAGCCAATATTTCCCTCGAGTCTAACATAGCTTACCCCTGCTTCTTTTGCTCTCACCTCAAGAGGGTCTTCTACCTCTAAATCCCTTAAGCTACTTATTTCTGGGTGTCTGTAGAGAGCATTATCATCAAATATAATCTTGGCATCAAGGGCAAAGAGAGACCCTTCTTTGGTAATTACTAAAGGGTTTACCTCTACCAAAGAAGAGTCCATTTCTTCAAAAATACGGTAAAGACCGGAAAGGATTTTAGCTATCCCTTTAACTAAGTTTTTATCTTTGGTGAGAGCTGAAGCAAGTTCGTTGGCCTCGTGGCTTTTAAATCCAAGTAAGGGGTTGACATAAAATTTAAATATTTTCCCAGGATTGGTTCTGACTACCTCTTCTATGTCTACTCCCCCAGCAGGACTTACCATAACCACAACCCTTTTTTGAGCTCTATCTACGGTTACTCCTAAATAATACTCCTCTTTAATAGATACAGACTCCTTGACAAACACTCTTTTAACTAAAATACCTTTAAGCTTAGAGTTTAAAATCCTCTCAGCTGCCCTATAAGCTTCCTCTGGAGTAGAAGCAAGCTTTATACCTCCCACCTTTCCTCTTCCTCCTACCAGCACTTGCGCTTTTACGACTACGGGTCTACCCAGCTTTTCAGCTATTTTTTTAACTTCTTCACTTGTTTTAGCAACCTCACCCCAAGGAGAAGGTATTCCCCTCTTAGTAAAAATCTCATAAGCCTGGAATTCGTAAATCTTCATTTTTCACCCCCATCCATTAAAATCGAAAGATATTCAGAAATATTATAGATCTTAATATTTTGCTTTCTTTTCTTAGCGTTCTTGAAATCATGTAAACAGGAGAAGCATTCAGTAAGAAGAATATCGGCTTTCTTATCTATCGCTTCTTTCGATCTATCTTTTGCCATATCAATGGAAAGCCTTGTAAATGTTCCCCTTACACCTCCATCAGCACCACAGCAGTGAGCATTCTCGCGGTTTTTTTCCATTTCTACGAAATGAGGAGAAAACTTTTTAATCATCTCTCTTGGCTCTTCACATATCCCCGAATGTCTTCCTAAATTACAAGGTGATGGTAGGTAACTATCATAACAAACAATCCTTTTTTACTGTTTAATTTATTCTTCCAAAGATAATTCTTTATTAATAATATATTGGGCTATATCAGGTATCATTTTATGTAATCGGGGATTACATTTCTGCCCAAATCCTTTTACGAGAAAGATGCCAATCCCGTAAATTTTTATCTCTTTCGGTAATTTTATCCCAAGTTTTTTTCCTATCTTAAATAATTTTAAAAAATCAATATCATGAGAATTAAAATGACTATTTGATGAGTTTATTTGATTAACTTCTAACTCGTAAATATGTCCTAATTCATTATCTTTATTAACTTGAATTGAATCAACAATAATAAGCTTGTAATACCCGACTATTAATTCTAAAAGGTTTAAACCGGCTGTTTCGGTGCTAATTACAGTTACATTATTTTTTTTATTGACTAACTTCTTTTTAATCTCTTCTGCAATATAAATGCCTATCCCATCATCACCGCGAATAGTATTGCCTATACCTAAAAATAGTGTTTTTAATATACTTACTTTTTCTATCTGACTTTTTCCTTTCTAATAATTTCATTTATTAACTTCTTATCGGAATTATAAATATTTGCTTTCATCGCCATATGTCCGGGCAAACAATGGCTGGCACAAGCAAGGCAAGGATCATATGCTCTAAAAGCCACTTCTATCAAATTCAATAATCCATCATCTACCCTAAAATTTTTAATTACCCTTTGGGCTGCTTTTTTTATAGACATACATATAGGACCATTGTTATGAGTTGTAGCTACAATAAAATTAACTTTTTTCGCTATACCTTGTTCATCAGCAATATAATGATGGAACAAAGTGCCTCTTGGCGCTTCGACACATCCCACGCCTTCTCCAACTATCCCTTCGGGTATTGTTCTTACTTTTTTATCGGTTATTTCTTTATCTTTTACCAGCTCATTTATTCTCTCAGCAATATATACAATTTCCACAACTCTCGCCCAGTTAAGAGCTAAAGCAGAATGTAAAGGTTTTCCTCCCAATAATTCATACATTTCTTGACAAGCTTGATTGGCTAAAGGAGTAGCCATGCCCTTTGCCACATTTAATCTGGCTAAAGGTCCAACTCTATAAATCCCATTGTCCATTCCCTCAACTAAACCCTTCCAACCAATATTCTTTAAATAAGGAAATTTAACATACGTCCAGGGTTCGACACGTTCTTCGATATGAGAAAGGTAATCTTTTGCTTTAAACTTAATAAATTCTTTTCCCTGCGAGTCAACTACTTTAATATCGCCATCATATAAATTTACTTTTTCCTGGTCATCTACCATACCCATATAATAAGTCTGAAGAGAATAATCTTTACTATCCAATATTTCCTTAATTTCTTTATTATCTGAAATAATCTTTTTAAATAAATCCAAACTAATCTTGGCAAATTCTAATAATTCTTCAGACATTTTTTCAATTTCTTTTCTACTATCTTCGTTTAAAGGCTTGCTTAAACCTCCTGCCATTCCTCCTGTAGCGTGTACTTGGCTCCCACCAATTATAGCTTGAATCTTTTGGGCATATCCCCGAGCAATTAAAACTTTTTTTCCTAACTCCAGGCCCAATTTCTCAATTACTCCAAAAATGTTTCTTTTTTCTTTCGGGGCATTAAATCCAAGTACAAGGTCGGGAGCAGCCAATGCAAAGACATGAGCTAAATGACTGTGTAATGAATGTGCACAATAAAATAACTCTCTTAATTTCTTACCGGCAGAAGGAGGATTTACTCCATAAACTCCATCAAGTGCTTTACAAGCAGCAATATGATGCGCTCCAGAACAGACTCCGCAAATTCTTGAGGTTATTCGAGGCAATTCCTCAACTGGTCTTCCTTCACAAAATTTTTCAAAACCCCGAAGTTCTACAATTTGAAAATAAGTATCCTCCACATTCCCTTTTTTATCTAAAAAAATTTCAATTTTTGCTTCTCCCTCTAATCTGGTAATTGGACCAATGGTAATTCTTCTGGATTTTGAATTTGTTTTTTGATTGGAAATTTTTGACAATTGCTCCTCACCTTCTCTCTTTCACTTTTTTATTCAGTAGTGCATCAGGTAAAGTAAAGCGATAGAAAGTCCCGAAAATATCTTTAATTCCGCTTAAAAGGTCTTCAATTTTCTGGTCAGTTAAATTTTCCTCATTCTCCGCTCCTAAAATCGAAGCAATTGCAGAAATCATCTTCACTCCCTGATCTTCTATTTCTGAATTTGGTCCCATGCAACCTCTGCAAGGCATTAATACATTTATACATTTAGCCTCACAGCCACCTCGAGTAACAGGACCCATGCACAATATTCCTTGTTCCAACAAGCATCTTTCAGGATCAATATTAGCAGTTATCGTCGGACTAACTATCTTCGAAATCATCTTATTTTCTCTTTTTAAAGGGCATTCATCACATAAAGTTTTCGCAGAGCCAAAAACTGTTCCCTTTTTCGGTAATTGAGCACCTCCAAGAACATCTTTCATTAAGGGAATTAATCCCTCTATTAACTGCATAGGAGGAGGACATCCTGGAATAAAATAATCCACCTTTACCAAATCTTTTAAAGGCCTCCCTGTATTATACAAATGAGGCAAGGTGATAGATTTATTTTTATCGATTAATATTTTTTCTTCAGGAAAAATGCCCCTCTTATTTACTGTAGATAAGCTTTTAGAATAAACTGTATTGAATATCTGTTGTTTATCAGTTAGATTACAAAGACCGGGAATTCCGCCGAAGCAAGAGCAAGAACCAAAAGCTATTAACACTTTAGATTTCTTCCTTAAAATATGTGCAATTTCCTCATGCTCTGTCGTTCGTATGGTTCCGTGATAAAGGGTAATATCAATTTCTTTGTCTTTTAATTTTTCTAAATCTGAATATTTAAAATCAAAAGCAGTTGGCCAGAATACTATATCAGCTAAACCTATTAACTCTAATAATTTCCCTCCTAAATCTAAAATAGCAATATCACAACCCGAACAGGTTGAACCTAAACCAATGGCTAATTTTAATTTCTTTTTAGTCGTCATTTTTTACTCCATTTAGCTTTAAAGGATTAGGTCCTAATTTCCTTATTTCTTCTGTAAACTCGGTTATTACTTTGGCAAATCTCTGCCCTTCAGCAGCTGAAACCCATTCTAATCGAATCCTTCTTGGATCTAGCCCAATTTCCGAGATGGCTCTTTTTAATAAAACTATTCTTCTTTGGGTTTTATAATTCCCATTTTGATAATGGCAATCACCGGGATGGCATCCGCCTATAAATACTCCGTCAGCTCCCTCCTTAAGTGCCTTTACCACATACAATGGTTCGATTGTTCCCGAACACATTACTCTTATCATTCTAATGTTGGGTGGATATTGATTTCTATTTATTCCCGCTAAATCAGCCCCTGCATAGGCACACCAATTGCAGCAGAATCCAATAATTATTGGTTCAAACAACTTTACACCTCTGTAAATACCTTTATCATTGATAATATTTGTTCTCTTCTAAATCCTTTTAATTCAAGGGCTCCAGAGGGACAGGCAGCACAACAAGTCCCACAGCCTTCGCATAAAGCTGGATTTATCTTGGCAACTTTCTCTTGCTTATCTATTTCAATAGCTGAATAGGGGCAAAGAACTTCGCAAATACCACATCCCGCACAGACTTCCTCATCAACATTGGCGATAATTGGTTCATGGTATAATTCATCCTTAGAGAAAAGGCTGTCTACCTTACTTGCGGCTCCGGATGCCTGAGCAACAGTTTCAGGAATATCTTTTGGTGCCTGAGCAGCGCCAGCAAGGAAATAGCCGGCGGTAAGACTTTCAACAGGACGAAGTTTAGGGTGAGCTTCGGTTAAGAAGCCATAATCGTCTGTTGCCAGCCTTAATTTGTCAGCTAACTTTTTTGCCCCCTTACTGGGGACCATAGCCATAGCCAGAACAACCAGGTCTGCCGAAATCTCAATTTTTCTTCCGGTTAGCGTATCCGCTCCCCAGACTTTGATCTTATCTCCATCTTTGAATATTTTAGAAACTCTGCCTCTTAAATAAAGAATTCGATCTTCTTCTATTCCTCTCTGAAGAAATTCTTCATACCCTTTTCCATTGCATCGAATATCCATATAAAATACATAAGCCTGACCATCAGGAACAGCATGTTTATAAAGCATAGCCTGCTTCACAGTATACATACAACATATCTTTGAACAGTATGGATAATAATGCTCTGGGTCTCGGGAGCCCACACATTGAATGAATACCACCTCTTTAGGAATTTTACCATCGGATGGTCTATAAGGTATACCTTCTGTAGGACCAGCAGGGGCAAGAAGCCTCTCTACCTGTAAGCTATCAATAACATCCTTATATTTTCCGTATCCACATTCACTAATTTCAGCTTTATTCATAAGGTCAAAACCGGTAGCTACAATAATTGCTCCTACTTTTTCTTCAACCAAAGAATCCCTTTGCTTAAAATTAATAGCTTTTAGGGAGCAATTCTTCTCACAGACCCTACACTTTCCTTTAGTAAAATAAAGGCAATTACTACTGTCAATCACCGGTTTATTAGGAACAGCCTGGGGGAATAAAGTATAAATAGCTTTTCTTTTAGCCAAAAACTCATTAAATTCTGAAGGAACTCTCACCGGACATTTTTCCATACAAAGACCACAGCCGGTGCATTTATCCCAGTTAACAAAAGAGGCTTTTCTTCTAATTTTCACTTTAAAATTTCCCACATAACCGGAGACTTCTTCTACTTCCGAATAAGCGAGAAGCTTTATCCTTGGATGCTGACCAACCTGTACCATCTTTGGAGTAGCAATACATTGTGGACAATCAAGTGTAGGAAAAGTCTCTGAAAGTTGAAGCATATGCCCTCCAATTGACTGGTTTTTCTCTACCAAGATAACTTCATACCCACTATCAGCAATATCTAAGGAGGCTTGAATACCAGCTATTCCCCCTCCGATAACCAGTGCTCTTTTAGTAATGGGGACACTTAGAGGAGCGAGAGGTTTATTTAACTTTACTTTTTCTAAAATATTCAAAGATGGAGATAAGATCAAAGTCTGGGGAGCGGATACGCTAACCGGAAGAAAAATTGAGATTTCGGCAGACCTGGTTGTTCTGGCTATGGCTATGGTCCCCAGTAAGGGGGCAAAAAAGTTAGCTGACAAATTAAGGCTGGCAACAGACGATTATGGCTTCTTAACCGA
>NCRO01000152.1 GCA_002849045.2 Candidatus Sediminicultor secundus | reverse complement strand
ACCCATTATGGCCATAGACCCCACACCATATAACAAGCTGGCAGTTACAAATCCTTCAACAAATCTTTCCGAGGTAGTATTGCATATAAATTTTAACTTAACTCTTTCCCCAAATTTTTCTAAGCCTGCTTCAATACCTATCATCTCCCCGATCACTCCACCTATTACCCGAGAGAATATCACCAATAATATATTATCAGTTTTAAGAGCCATTTGTAAACCAATTATTAAGGAAGCTAACCCCAGGGCTTGCATAACAATCTTCCCAATTTTTTCAGGAAATTTACTCTTCAAAATAAACCCCACTGAACATCCTAAAAAAATAGCAATTACATTTACTATGGTTCCTCTCATTAAAGTTTCTTCCTTTTAAATAATTTAATATTCTAATTGATACTTTGTTTATTATACTCTAAAATGTACTAATTAGGAACATTTTTGAAAAAACATCTTATTAGTTAGTGTAAGTTTTAGTGGGGTAGTTAGATAAAAAGAAGAATACTACTTTTTTGTATTTTTTTCTCTTTCTTAACCCGATACTATGTACTATATACTCGATACTTTCTTGTTAGTATAATTTTAAATAAAAATGGAAACATGTTATACTTTAATTTGTAAGTTTCAGGTTACAAGTTGCGGTTTACGGGTTTAAAAAAAAGTAGGGGCGTATGGAATTAGTTAGCTAGTTAGATGGTTAAGAAAATAAGAGAAAGAAGCCAGAAGCCATAAAATATCATATCGCGTATTACGTGAAGAAAATTGAAGTCAGGAGGCAGGAGTCGTAATGAAAAAACAGAAATGTCATTGCGAGCGACCGCAGGGAGCGTGGCAATCTCGGGATTGTGATTGCTTCCCCTGCTTTCGCTGAGGCAGGCTTATTTCACTCTTCGCAACGACAAAAAATTTATAATTTTGAATTATGGCTTTACGCTTTTAGTTTTAACTTTTTAGTTTAACAAAGATAGAACAGAATTAATAGACAGGCGAGACGCTTGTCCTACTTTAGGCACGATGTATAGCGTATCTACCCCTGAATTCTGATTTTCTTAACGCGATACGATATGCTAACGACTATTCATCATTTACTAACAACTAATTTAAAGGAGCGAATGATTATTTGAAGGAGTTAATTTTAGATAAAAAAAGATTCCTTAAAGGATTATTTATTTCCATAATTATTGGCATCGTAACTACCATAATTATTATTTTTATTACCACTAACCAAAATACCTGGATAAGTCTATCTTATATTAACAAAAAATATCTCTTCTTAGCTTTTGTTCTGATGATATTTGCTGCAGTGATAGATGCCCTTAGAATAAAAATGACCGTAGAGGCAGTTAATGAAAACATTACTTTTATCGAAGCCCTAAAAGTGTACTATATTAGTAACTTTGCCGGTGGCATAACTCCTTTCTTCTCCGGCACCCTACCCACACAAATATATCTATTCAATAAAGACATAAAAAATAAAATGACTTTAGGTAAAGCTACTATGGTTTCTACCATTATGCCTTTAATTAAGACCTTAGTTTTTACTATTTTTACTCCTGTAATCTTCTTTGTCTTTAAAAGAACAATTGCTAATTACACTATTCTTTCTACAATCCTTATCAATGGAGCTATCTTAATTTCTCTGTTTTTTCTCTTTTTGTTTTTTCTGGCGATAAAATATCCAGAAAAGATGATAAAAATAATTCTAAAAATTCAACATTTTCCCTATATCTTGAAATTTTCTAAAAAAGACACTATATTACGCTTATTCAATAAAATAATTCTGGAAATCAAAGAGTATCATAAGAGTTTTTATCTATTAAAAGAAAATTGGATTAAATTATTATTATCTACCTTCTACACTATTATCTTTTGGAGCACTTTTTTCTTAGTAGCCCCTATGCTTCTTTGGGGATTTAACCTGAACTTTAATTTCTCTCTTGTATTAGTAATGCAAGTTATATTTTATTTTATTCTACCTTTTATGCCCACCCCGGGTGGCAGCGGGACAGCAGAAGCAGGTTTTGCCTCATTATTTTCTTTCTTTGTCCCTCTTCACCTTTTAGGTCTCTTTGTAGGGATCTGGAGATTCATAGTCTTTTACTTCAATTTGTGTATCGGGGCTATAGTTCTTTTGGTAGAAATTAAAAGGTTAAAAAAGAAAAAACAAGAAGTTGAAATAAAGTAATTATATTTCTTCTTCTTTTGTTTTTCTCTTAGCTCTAGTTCTAATTCCTCTAAAGGATTTAAAAATTTGATCGATTCCCAGGGCAATTATCAATATTGGCCAAAATTTCCAGATATTTTCTGATATTACAAAATCGAAAAAATATTTAGCTAAAAAGATAGTTCCTATTGCTATTAATATTACTCCAAATATCCCTCTATAACCATATCTGTTTCGATCTTAGAAATTAGCAAGTTCTCTTCTTCTTCCTTTTTCTTTGGGCCATCCTCGGAGGTCTCTTCCTCAGAGGTTAATTCATCTGAATATATTATTACTTCTCCAATAATTTGATTACCTCTTGGCCCTTAT
>NCRO01000015.1 GCA_002849045.2 Candidatus Sediminicultor secundus | reverse complement strand
CAGTACCACGCATTTCACCTTTTTCAATTAACTCAATATTGGGCATACCAAAGTCAAAGCCCATAATTTCAACTTTGCCCTGCCTACCAAGATTTCTCACGGCCGCACAAGCACCTGGACCTGGATTACCATGGGCAGCAAAAATACCATCAATATCGGGATTAGCCTGTAGCATAGCAGTAAGTTGTGTTTCTGCCATTGCAACACCGCCTTCATCATTTACAATAGCAACAATTTCATCGCCTTCAGCCAGGGCGGCTGTAAACCCTTTAATCCTTTCGACCAGATGGGCAGGCCCCGGGAAAGTGGAGATACCTATTTTACCCTTTCCACCTAACCATTCAGAAATAGCTTTTCCTGCTGCATATCCGGCATTATAGTTATTCGTACCAACAAAGCTTAGACGTTTACTAGCTGGCGCATCGGAATCAAATGTTATTACAGGTATTTTGGCATCTATTGCTTTGTTGATTGCAGGAACAAGGGCACTTGCTTCTCCTGCTGTCACAATAACACCATTTACACCTTTAGCAATTAACTGCTCTATGGCACGGGCTTCAAGTGCAGCATCCCATGTAGATGGACCCTGAAGCTCAACTTCAATACTTGGATCCAGCATTTCGGCAGCATCAATCATACCTTTATAAGCCCAGTTAAAGAATTCAGAACCTTTTAAGAAAACAACCATTGCGTAACGTTCAGCAGCAAAAGAGGTAGCTACAAAAGTCAGTAAAAAAATCATTACAAGCATCAAGATTATAAATTTTTTCATTTTTAAATTCTCCTTTTAATTTTATTACTTTCCATTTCTTAGAAACCTACAGATTACTAACTTTTTTAAACCCTTACCATAGGCATCCCCCCTTAAAACATTTTTTGTCCATATATAATTAATTGGACCAACATGTTTAACTTGCCTTAATTAGCCACTAAAGCATAAATTCACGCCATCTTTTTAATACGCCAGTACCTTCGCGTTTCACTCCAATATACTCTTCTAAGAAAACAGCAATTAATAACATAGAACCATAAACCACCTCCTGCCAGTATGTGGGGGCACCTGTTTGAACAAAAGTGTTATTTATTATGGCAAGGAAAAAAGGTGAAATGCGTGGTACTGTTGGACAAGACCCTTATCTGATGGGTTTCATGAGTATGATTCTTGCCTATAATGCAAATCATCCTACTGAAATTACTGCTCAGAGGCCACCATTTGGCCATGTTCCTCCTTTGGTAGATACTGGTGTATCTATTATCTACAAAGAAAACATTGGTAAATATATGAGTCCACCTAAATTATAGTATTACTGATGTAAGAGCTAAGGGTTTTAAAATTTTAAAACCCTTAGCTCATTTTTTAAGTAGGTTTAGTTAGGAGATATTTTAGTAATAAAATTGAATTTTGGGAATAATTTTATTTTGACTTTACACTTTTTTAATGAAATTATTTTATATCATATTTTTAAGTAGATAACTAAGTTTTTGATAATTGTCAGTACATATAAAAAAGAAGAGGTGAGCTTTTTGAAGCAGGCGGTAATGACAGCTCCGGGGAAAATTGAATTTCGTGATGTTCCCGTTCCGAAAGTTAAAGAGGGCCAGGTTCTTGTGAAGATTAAAAGAATTGGTATATGTGGTTCAGATATACATGTTTATCATGGTAAACATCCTTATACATCCTATCCGGTGGTACAGGGACATGAGGTTTCAGGAGAGATTGTTAAATTAACCGATGGTGGTTCAAATTTCAAAGAAGGTGATAAAGTTACAATACAACCCCAGATTGTATGTGGTAGATGTTATTCCTGTAAGCATGGTCAAAATCATATTTGTGATAATTTAAAGGTTATGGGTTTTCAAGCAACTGGGATGGCATCAGAATATTTCGCAGTTGATTTAAAGAAAGTATTAAAGTTACCAGAAAATATAAGTTATGATCATGGTGCATTAGTAGAACCCTTAGCGGTTGCTGTTCATGCCTTAAAAAGAGGAGGAGATATTAAGAGGAGGAAAATTTTAATTTTAGGAGCCGGTCCTATCGGTAATCTCGTAGCTCAGGCTGCAAATGGAATGGGTGCTCAGAGTGTTATGATAATTGAAATTAGTGACTATCGTATTAATATCGCCCGGGAATGTGGCATAAATTATTGTTTGAATTCCAAGATTCAGGATATCGGAGAAGAACTAATTGATACATTTGGCAAAAATAAAGCAGACCTAATTTTGGAATGTGTTGGGATTAATACAACAACGGAACAAGCTATCGCTAATGCCCGCAAGGGCACGGATATTATTGTAGTTGGTGTATTTGCGGAAAAAGCAACTGTTGATTTGGGTTTGGTTCAGGATAGAGAGCTTAAGTTGATTGGAACATTAATGTATCAGGAAGAAGATTATAGGAAAGCAATTGAATTAATTGAAGAAAATAAAGTGAAACTTGATCCCATAATAACAGAACATTTCCCATTTGAGGATTATTTAGAAGCTTATAAATATATAGAAGAGAAAAAGGATAAGATTATGAAAGTTATGATTAAATTATAAAAGGAGAGGGCAAGATGAAAGCATTGAATTATTATCAAACTACCGAAATTAAATTTGGTTGGGGACGGGTTGAAGAAGTTGGTGAAGTAGTATCTCGATTTGGGAAGAGATGCTTGATGGTAACTGTTCCCGTTTTTGACACCATGGCTCCTGTATTTGAAAATATTAAGAAATCCTTAAAAGAAGCTAATGTAAAAGTATTTCATTTTGATGGTGTTATTCCTAATCCCACAACCGATATTGTAAATAAGGGAGCCGAGATGGCTATTAAAAATAATATTGATGTAGTTCTCGGTGTCGGTGGGGGTTCAAGTATGGATACTGCAAAAGCTATTGCAGTAGGGGCTACCCATGAAGGCGAAGCCTGGGATTATCGCTTATTTAGCAATAAAAAGATTACTGAAAAAAGACTTACTATCATTGTTGTTACTACTACATCTGGAACTGGCTCACAAGTAACCCCCGTATCAGTTGTAACAAATACAGTTGAAAAATGTAAGTTCGCTCTGGTAGATTACCTCCTCTATCCCAGGGTCAGTATTATTGATCCGCAATTAATGTTAACTGTGCCCGAACATATAACAGCATCAACAGGGTTTGATGTTTTTACTCATGCTTTTGAAAGTTATATTCATAAAGATGCATCAGTTTACACTGATATGCTTGCCAAGGAAGCAATAAAAAGAACAATAAAATACCTTCCAATTGCCATTAAATATAAAACTAATAAAGAAGCTAGAATAGAAATGGCTTGGGCAGATACTCTGGCAGGATTATGCATTGCCAATGCAGGAACTACCTTACCCCATGGAATAGGTATGGCCATTAGCGGGCATGTACCCCATGTTATGCATGGTGAAGCTCTGGCAGTAATCTATCCCGAGTTTATGTGTTATACCTACAAATCAGCGCTTAGAAAATTTGCAGATCTTGGTCGAATTTTTAATTGTGAACTTGAAGATGTTTCTAATGAAGAAGCCGCAGAAAAGTCATGTGAAGAAATAGATAAATTTTTAAAGAAAATCGGAATGTTACTTACCCTTAAAGAATTAAGGGTTCCTGAAGAGGAATTATCGGCTATTGCAGATGATACACAAAAACTGCCTGACTATACAGTTAACCCCAGGATTGCTACAAGAGATGAAATTTATAAGATGCTTAAAAGCTCTTATAATTAGACACAAAATACATTAAAAGAACTACGGTGTGCAGAAAAGAACAGAAGAGTTCTTAGTATAGATAGATTAGCAACAGAATATCTCAGGTCATATCTCTGTCAAAGCTGTTTATCAATTAAAGAAGAACTGTTAGAATATATTTATAATCTATACTTATTGAACAGCTTGAGATTATAAATCCCATTAGAGGAAGGATATTATTAGGAATTTCTATAGTCGTTAGCTGTCTTATCAAATAGGCTTTTCTACGGTTGTTAATGGAAATTTATAAACCGGCCTTTTACTTATACAATTTTGTGTTTTGCCCTGATAGAGAAGAATAAAATTTATAGAGAAAGGCAAACAATAGAATTGTACTTTAATTTTTGAGCGGAAACATATCATATCAAAATGACAATCTTATATTGGCATGTGAAAAAAGGCATTTTTCTCGACTCCGTATCTTGACTAAATTACAGGCCTTGGACTTTTTGATCTTTATTTTTTAAGAAGTAGATTTTTAAGAAAATACAGATACTAAATCCTGTTGCCTGATTTTCATAAATTTAAGGAAAAATTGCATCACTAGTAAAAAATAGAGAAAGATGCTCTTTTCATTTTGAGGTTTAATTTTCAAATAGGCAAGTGTGAGTTAAATTTTTCTAGAAAGGCAGACTAGGTTATAATTATTTAACTAGAAAAACATTAAAATTGTTAGATCTAAAAAATTCTGAAGGCGCTAAACTAATAAGAATATAAATATAATTACCCTAATATTAATATTTTAACCTACATATGTGTATAGCTATATTTAAAATTGGATTATAATAAATATAAAGCAGGGGTAAATATAATTAATTGAAGGAGAATGCAATGAGTTTTCAAGCATCAGATACAAGAAAAGGCGATCCGAAACTTATGGGTCAAATAAATCAAGCTTTAATTTTAAATCTTTTAAGAAATGGTAACGGACTATCACGTACCCAGATTGCCCGAAAACTTAAATTAAGTAAAGCAACTGTATCAAGGGTAGTTAATGGACTTATTGAAAATAAAATTGTATCCATAATAGGCGAAGGTGAGTCCAAGAAAACAGGAGGAAGACATCCTGTTATATTGTCAACAAATTCCTCTGGGAGATTTGTAGTTGGGGTAGATCTTGGTACTACTAATATAGTTGTGGGTATCGCAAACCTAAAAGGAGAGATTATAAAAAAAATTCGTGTTCCAACTAATTGCAGTCATAGTGTGGAAAAGATCATTTTACAAATTTCCAATTTAGTGGAAGAAGTAATTAAACAAGCAAACATTAAAAAAAATTTAATTGAGGGGATTGGAATAGCGGAGGCAGGGATAGTCGACAGCTCTTCAGGTATCATAAAATATTCTCCAAATTTTAATTGGAAAAATGTCAATATAGCCAGTATTTTAGAAAAAAAAACAGGCTTACATGTATTTGCTGATAATTGTACTCGAGTTATGGCAATTGGTGAAATATGGCATGGCAAAAGGGAAAGTGTGAATAATATTTTTTATGTAAACGTTGGCTACGGAATTGGTTCTGCTTTGATGATTAATGGTAAGTTATATAATAAGCATAGTGAATTTGGACATATACCAATAACAAGTAAAAAAATACTCTGTAATTGTGGTAAATATGGGTGTCTTGAAGCTGTAGCTTCTGGTAATGCAATTGAGCGAAAAGCAAATCAATTATATAACGATAGTAAAAATAGATGGATAACAGCGAAAGATATAGCTGAAAGAGCTGAACAAGGCGATCCGGTAGCTCATAAAATATTTAAAGAGGCAGGTTATTATATTGGCAAAGGGCTTTCATTTGTAGAAAATGTTTTTAACCCAGATAAAATTATTATCGGAGGAGGAATTTCAGCTGCCGGTAAATTATTATTGGACCCAATTGTTGAGTCATATAACAATTTTACAATGGCAATAATAAAGTCTACTACTAAAATAGAGTTATCGACGATTGGTATGGATGCGGGTATATATGGTGCAGTAACTATGGTATTGAATAAACGAATTTTTTATACTTCATTATTATAATTGTACACACAATATAGGTTATATGTTTATTTTTGATACAATATATAGTCAGTAGTCTGTGCAATATACTATTTTTACTGATAATATTCATTTTAGAAATTATTTTATATAGGAAAATGCAGAAAAGGTAAAAAGAATTTGAAATTAGTATATATAAACAAAAATATAAGCTTTAAGTAGGATAGGCAAAGATATGAAGGCACTATTGTTTGGTGAAATTCTCTGGGATATCATAGATAGTAAACCTTATATTGGCGGCGCTCCCTTTAATCTTGCTGCTCATCTGACAAACATGGGATGTAAATCAACTCTTATTTCTTCCTTGGGTAAAGATGCTCTGGGCAAAAAAGCCTTAAAAGAAGCAAAAAAAAGAGGTATTAATTCTTCCTTTATTCGGATCCATCCTTATTTACCCACTGGGATTGTAGAAGTAAATCTGGATGAAAAGGGGCATCCCGCTTATTTGATAAAAGAAAATGTTGCCTGGGATAATATTATTTTAGATCAGGATTTAATAGGTAGTTTAACAAAAACCAAATGGGAAATATTTTGTTTTGGAACCCTTGCTCAACGGACCAAAGAAAATCGGAAAATACTTAACCAGATTATTTCTCAAATAAAACCTAATCATATATTTTATGATGTTAATTTAAGACAAAATTACTACGAAAAAGATTGTATTGAAAAATCATTGCTCCAGAGTACAATTACTAAATTAAATGATCAGGAAGCTCTTGTCCTGTCCAAACTACTCTTTAATCAAAAATTGAAACAAAAAGATTTTGTTGAAACTCTTGCTCAAGAATATACTCTTTCTATTATCTGTATTACATATGGCAAGAATGGATCGGTAATCTATCACAATCGCCAATTGGAGAAGGCACCAGGTATAAATGGACCAGTTACAGATACTGTGGGAGGTGGGGATAGTTACAGTGCAGGCTTTTTGTTTTCTTATCTTTGTGGTAATAGTGTTTATAAAGCAGCAGAATTTGCTGAAATAGTAGGCAATTTTGTTGTTTCCCAATCTGGGGCTGTTCCTAAATACCCGAAATGGTTAGAAAAAGAAATAAAAAATATGAGAAAATAAAAACATGGCAGATGACCCCGACATATTGCTGGGAAAACTGATCGAAATCGGGGATAAAAGATGGATTTTGTAATTCTTTATAGTAGCCAGGCAAGCAGGCCTTGGCAATATCGCTTTCCGTGATTATTCCAATGACATTTTGATTATTATCTACTACCGGTAATCCCACCATACGCTGTAGGCTCATAATCTTTACGGCCTCTTTTATAGGGGTATCGGCAGATACGGAAGTTAGGTCCAGAATCATAACTTCTTTTATTTTCAAGGTTATCCCCCCTTAATTAAAAATCTTTCTTAATTATATTCCTTTTTATGTTTTTCGCAAGCCCGAACAGTCGTTAGTCGATGGTCGTTAGTATTTAGTGAAGAAAATACAGAGAATAAATTCAAGATACAAAATGAGATCGCTTTGATCGTTTCGCTCACTCGCAATAACATTATAGATGGGATAGGCTCTTTTCCTACGAATTGGTCAATTAACTCGTATTTTGTATCTTGCATTTAAAACTAACGACTAATAACAAAGTGTTTCAATAAAAAATAAATATTTTTATCTAATTTTTATAAAAAAAAGAGGGTTTTTAAAATATTTGTAGAATTAATTATATATAAAGAAAATACGCAATGAATTCAAACTTGAAGAAAGGAGGGGCAAAAAAAGTGAAAGCTTTGTTGTTTGGCGAAATTCTCTGGGATATCATAAATAGCAAACCTTATATTGGCGGTGCCCCCTTTAATCTTGCTGCTCATCTGACAAAGATGGGACTTAAATCAACACTTATTTCTTCTGTGGGCAAAGATGCTCTGGGCAGAAAAGCTCTGAAGGAAGTAGAAAAAAGGAGTATTGATTCTACTTTTATCCGGGTCCATCCCCATTTGCCCACCGGGATTGTGGAGGTAAGTCTGGATGAAAGAGGTCATCCTACTTATCTAATAAAAGAGAATGTTGCCTGGGATAATATTATTTTAGATCAGGATTTAGCCGATAGTTCAACCAAAAATAAATGGGAGGTATTTTGTTTTGGGACTCTCGCTCAACGGACCAAAGAAAACCGTGAAGTGCTCAGCCAAATCATCTCTCTAGTACACCCTCATCAGGTATTTTACGATGTAAATTTGAGAAAAAATTACTATGAAAAGGAATGGATTGAAAAATCCTTATGCCAGAGCTCAATAGTAAAACTGAATGATAGAGAGGCTCTTATTATTTCCGAGCTCCTCTTCGG
>NCRO01000151.1 GCA_002849045.2 Candidatus Sediminicultor secundus | reverse complement strand
GAAAGAATTTTTTCTTACCAGCAGAGATAACATCTTCTTTAGATAAAATATCTGAAAGTTTTGGTGTGGAGGACTTTAATTTTTCTATAGATTTATGGGCCCAAATAGTATATTAGTGTTTTAAATAACTTATTACTAAAATATTGTTTTATTTCAGCTATAACTTCCTTGACTAAATTGCTTCTTGTGTCAGCTATGGTAATTAAAATATTTATTTTTAAAGAATGGTTTAAATTTCTCCGCACGATCTCGGTTGTCTCTATAAATTCTTCTATACCCCTAAGAGCAAAATAATGCGGCTGCACAGGGATAATGACTTCATCACAAGCCTTTAAGGCATTTACAGTCAAGATCCCCAAAGAAGGAGGGCAATCAATAAAAATATAATCAAAAGGGGCTTTGCTCTCTTTAATACTCGCACTTAAAAAATCTTCTCTACCTATTTGGTTAATAAGTCTATATTCTGCGCTGGCAAAATCAATATTAGAAGGAGCCAAAAATAAATTATTTTCGTTATTTATCTTTAATTTTATTATCACTTCTTCTAATTTCAATTTATTCTTAGAGCGATGAGGTTCAAAGACATTTAATATAGTTTTAGACAAACTATCCGGTTCAAGACTTAATCCCAAAGTAGTATGGGCTTGAGGATCTAAATCGATTAATAGCACTTTTCTCCCTAATGATGCTAAGCTTGCTCCTAAATTTATGGTAGTAGTAGTTTTTGCTACTCCGCCCTTTTGATTAGCAACAGATATTATCCGCACGAAACCTATCTCCCTAAAAGAATAAAAGCGAATTTATTTTTGGCAAAATATTTTGATATAATTATATCATAGTTTTTTAAATATAGAAAAGAATTTATAAAAATAACAAATATTCTGTCTTTCCAATTAGCCCTTTTATATTTTATTCTACATTATTTTAAAAAATCCTTCTTTTTAATTATTATTTTTTAAAATAATTTTTTCCGACAAAATAAGGTTACTTTTTTCTATCTTTTCTTTCTCTTTCTTAACTCGATACTATAATTTAATTGTATAGGGATTCCCTTTTTCCGTAATCCCTATTCAGTAAGTACTCGCTTAGCAGGGTAAACAAAAGGCAGTAAAACAGAGAGGACACAATTCATTGTGCCCCTACAAAAGAAAAGTAGGAGCACGGTGTGCTGTGTCTTCTTGTACTAACGACTATTCACTAACGACTAATTTAATGCTCGATACTATAATTTAATAACTTGACTTTTTAAAAATTTATATATATACTTGGTGTTAATAACTACTATTAATATTAACTAATAGTTATTTAATAAAGACTATAGGGGGAATATTTTTATGAAATTACAAACGCTAAATGAAATGCTAAGAAACAGTGTAAATCTATACGGTGATAGAACTGCCTTTAAAGTAAAAAAAGATGGAAAATTTACGCCAATTACTTATAAGGAATTCTATGATAAAGTGGAAAAATTTGGGATAGGGCTGCTTAGTATCGGAATAGAAAAATTCGACCATGTAGGACTGGTCAGTGATAATCGCTTTGAATGGATTATATCTGATATGGCAATTATTGGCCTAAGAGCTGCAGATGTCCCTTGCAGTGGCAATAGTTCATCTCAAGATATCTACTTTAAGCTCAACCATTCGGAGGCTCAAGCAACTATTCTGGAAGGAGAAAAACAATTTTTAAACTTCTATAAAGTAGCCAAAGACCTGCCTAAGATAAAAAACATCATCCTCTATGACAAAATTAAGATGTTCTCCAAAAAAGAAGATACTCCGGAATGGGCTATCCCCATTAGCTTTGAAGAAAACGGAGAAATAAGTAAAAAATTTAAATCTGAAGTAGAATTATTAATAAAAAATAAAAATAAATATGTCTTTTTATCAGCAGAAGCTAAAATATTTTTAGAAAAGTATTTAGAAAAAAACATTGGAAGTCTATTAAAAAACCTGGGCTCTAAAGATACCGCTGGTTCTGCAAAGGATGAATTATTAAAAAGAGTAGTAATAATAGAAAAAGAATACAACAAAAACCATTCCCTTTCTATCTTCTCCTTTGATGAAATAAATAGGCTTGGTGAAAAATTATTAGCTAAAGGAGATACGAAGTTTTCAGAAATATCTAAAACTGCTCTGCCCGAAGATCTGGTTACTATAATTTATACTTCCGGAACTACCGCTAATCCTAAAGGGGTTATGCTTCTCAATTCTAATTTTATGCACAATATTAGAGTTACTCCTCCAACACAAAGACTTAATAAAGAGGACAGATATTTGTCAATCTTACCTTCCTGGCATATCTTTGAACGAATAGCAGAATATATTGCCTTAAGCACAGGAGCCTCAACCGCCTACAGTAAACCCTTTAAACAGGTCCTCCTCCCAGACCTTAAAGCAGAAAAACCTACTGTTATATGTAGTGTTCCCCGTATATGGGAAAGCGTATATAAAGGGGTTATGGATAAAGCTAAAAAAGGAAGTACGCTTAAAAAAACTATGTTTAATTGGGCTATTGGCATCGGAGAAGAATATAAGAATGCAGAAGGAATTCTTAATAATACTCTGCCCTTATTCGATCGAGCTGATTATACCCCCGAAGAAATAACTCAATCTAAAAAAACAGTTAAGAGTTTGGGTTGGAAATACCGACTTGCCGATAAATTAGTATTTAAGAAAATCAGAGAGGTAATTGGAGGAGAATTAAGGTTTGCTATCAGTGGAGGAGGGGCACTTCTTGAGACCGTAGATTTATTTTTTAATACAGCTGGAATTATGGTCTGTGAAGGTTATGGACTGACTGAAACCTCTCCGGTTCTAACTGCAAGAAATCCGGAAAATTATATTATGTTCACCGTTGGCCCTCCCCTACCAGAAGTAGAGATAA
>NCRO01000150.1 GCA_002849045.2 Candidatus Sediminicultor secundus | reverse complement strand
TTTTTCTCTTGGAGCGGGCAAAACTATTGGTTGAACCATCAGGAGCAGTGAGTGTTGCTGCAGCCATTTCTAATCAATTGAATATGAAAGATAAAGAGGTGGTTGCTATTTTAAGTGGGGGAAATATTGACCTTGATAAGCTTAGCCAAATTTTAAAAGAAGAAATATCATCAATCAAAGAATAAAGTTATAGCTGTTTATAAAAATAATAAAATTAATTTAAAAAGGAGAAGGCAATGAAAAAAATAATATATAGTGATGAAGCCCCCAAACCTTTAGGGGTGTATTCTCAAGGTACGGTTGGTGGAGGGCTTATTTTTGTATCCGGACAACTTCCCGTTGATCCAAAAACAAGTAAATTTATAGAGCAGGATATCAAAAAACAAACCAGGCAGGTGTTTAAAAATATAGAGAAAATTTTAGAAGCAAAAGGTGCAGGGTTTAAGGATATATTAAAAATTAGTGCCTTTCTTTTAAACATCAATGATTTTAAAGGAATGAATGAGGTATTTCAAGAATTTTTTCCTGTTGAACCGCCTGCTCGAACCACCAGTACTGTGAAAGTATTTCCCCCGGGTGTTTTGGTTGAAATTGATGCCATTGCCTTAAACCCCTAAAAGAGCAAAGAAGATAGTGAGAAGAAGATAGACCCCGAAGACTACTTATTAATTAATGGAAAAGAATACAATTCGAAAGGCGGAGGTATATTCCGATGAAAGTTTTGATAGTGTATGATTCTGTCTTTGGCAATACAGAGCAAATAGCTCAAGCAATTGGTAATTCTCTTGGTTCTAAAGAAAATGTTGAAATATTACGGGTAAGTGACATGAAGCCTGAACAATTAATTGGATTGGAGTTATTAATTGTTGGCTCCCCTACCCGGGTATTTAAACCAACAAAAGCCATTATGAATTTTTTAAACAAAATACCTTTAAATGTTCTCAAAAGCGTCAAGGTAGCTGCATTTGATACCAGGATTTCCACAGCCGATGTTAATTCACGTTTGTTGAATATATTAGTGAAACTATTTGGATATGCTGCTAAACCTATCGCCTATAAACTCGAGAAAAAAGGAGGAAGTCTAATAATTCCACCTGAAGGATTTTTCGTAAAAGATTCTGAAGGTCCACTGAAAGATGGCGAACTTGAACGAGCTGCGGACTGGGCAAAGATAATCATGAAGACACTATAAACACCTAATTCCAAAGGATACTGAGTTAAAAGAAGATTTATTAAGATTTATTAAAGATGTTGATGGTGGAGTAAAGTAGGAATTATTGAGCAAGTAAAACTGTCCCTTTGGCATCTTGTTTAGAATAAAAAGAGAGAGTGATTACTATTGGTTGAAATCCGCGAATTGGGAAGAAATAAAAAAGAGTTGATGCAGTTTATCAATTTTTCCTGGGAGATTTACCAAGATGATTCTAATTGGGTAGCACCATTAAAAAGTGACCTGCTTAAACTATTTTTAGGTTTAGATATTTCTAAAAAACTTGATTGTGGACCTCATACTTTTTTTATGGTATTTGAAAATGAAAAACCATTAGCCAGGGCTTTAGTTGGTATCAACGAGAAGAGGAATCTGAAAAAGAATATTAACACCGGTTATTTTAGTTGCTTTGAAACTGTCAATTCTACGAAAGCTGTTAAATGTCTAATGGACCATGCTATCAATTGGTTAGAGAAGCAACGTATTAATAGACTTATCGGGCCGCTTTATCCCAATGATGATGTTGATAATAGGGGATTATTAATTGAAGGATTTGATAGCCCGCCCGTACTGATGACCTCCTATAATCCAACCTATTACCAGCAGCTATTAGAAGAAAATGGATTTAAAAAGGATGCCGATTTTTTTGCTTATTATTGTGATAATTTTGATAAGGCCAGAGCAAGAGTGGATAAAATTGCCGCCTTTGCGATGAAAAAATATCATTTCCGGATTGATAGGATTGATCTAAAACAGATAGACCGGGAGATAAAAGACCTCATAAAAATACTTGAATTAATCGTTGCCCATGGCCAAGAGGAGGAGAATGGCTTTGAGTATTCAAGTCCTCCTTCTTATGAAGAGTTTTCTTTAGAAGTTAAAAAATTGTTACCTTTTGTAGATAGGGATCTTATTTATATTGCCCGTTCTGGAGATGCTCCCATAGGTTTTGTTTTAGCTTTACCAGATTATAACCAGATATTAAAAAAAGTGAATGGTAAATTATTACCTTTTGGATTTATTAAATATTTATGGTATAAGAATAAGATTGACGGGATAAGGGGTTTTGCTCAATATGTTATTCCCAAATTTAGAAATAAGGCGGTCAATGCGGCTATTTTTCAAAAGATATTATTGGCTGCCGAAAAGAAAAAATACCGTTATATAGAGGGTTCTTCCATCAATGAAAATAATCTAAAATCTCGTAGAGTTTTTGAAAATGCCGGGATTAAGCCTTATAGGATTTATCGGGTTTATCAAAAAATATTTTAGTGGAAAGTATTAGGATTATAGAGTTCCGCTCATTAATTCGCTAACTTTTCTAAATTTTCATAATCTCTACCAGTAGATTTTGTAATTTGAAATAAGAAGAATTGGGACAGTTGGTGATATCCAGTATTTTAGTAATTTTTCTATTTTAAGGAGGATTTATACATGGAAAAACAAGATGCCATTAATCAAGGATTGGAACTGGTGAATAGGTCAACAATTGCCATGTTGGGTACTAATGGTGAAGATGGTTTTCCTAGAGATTTAGTTTTTCCAGGTTTATAATTTACAAAACATATCATGGAAAATACAAGGGAGGGTTGTTCACGAGCGCACAGGCAACTCGGGGCCAGCGAAACTCAACGTTTCATGTGGAAAGAAAAGCGTGATATAGAGTTATTTAAAAAGAGAAGAAAGATTATCTTAAGATTATCAATCAAGAAATAAAAAGACAGAAAATTTTTAATGGAAAATAGGTGATTTTTTATGACAAAAGCAGAATTTTCTTCATTTACAGGCTATTATAAATATTCTCCAGAGGAGATGAAAAAACGTTCAGCTGAATTTTATGCAGAAATGAAGCGAAGACGAACAGTGCGCCAATTTTCAGATCGGCCAGTGCCTCGGGAGATTATAGAAAATTGTTTGCGTACAGCGGCAACAGCACCCAGCGGGGCTAACATGCAACCTTGGAGTTTTATAGTTGTGACTAATCCTGCTGTTAAACGGCAGATTCGTAAAGAAGCCGAAAAAACAGAGCGGGAGTTTTATCACAAAAGTGTGACCCGAAAGTGGGTAGAGGATTTAAAACTTTTGGGTACCAACGAGTATAAACCTTTTTTAGAGATTGCCCCTTACTTGATCGTCATTTTTGCCCAGCGCTATGGTCTTTTGCCCGATGGCAGAAAAAAAAGTCATTACTATGTTAATGAATCAGTAGGTATCGCCACAGGTATGCTTATTACTGCTGTACACCATGCTGGACTTGTTTGTTTAACTTATACGCCCAGTAAGATGGATTTTTTGAATCAGATTTTGTCCCGACCTTCCAATGAAAGACCCTTTTTAATCCTGGTCGTTGGATATCCAGCCAAAGATACAATTTTACCTAAAATAGCCAAAAAGTCGCTAAAAGATGTCGCTAAGTTTATTTGAAATTTAAATAATAGGAAAATAAGGGATAGTGGAATCAGGCTAAACCCATAGCGTATAAACTCGAGAAAAAAGGAG
>NCRO01000149.1 GCA_002849045.2 Candidatus Sediminicultor secundus | reverse complement strand
GGACTGGGCAAAGATAATCATGAAAACACTATAAACACTTAACCAAGTTTCTAAATCTGTATTTGCTACCCGTCGATATAATTAAAGATTAATTTTAGACCTCATTATCGTTATCAAATATAAGAAATTTTAAATTAAATCTGGATAAATATTTATTGTAGAACAAGACATTATTTTAGGTATTTCTAATTATAATAAGCAAGTTAAAAAAGATTGTAAGAGGAGGAGATCTTTTGAATAATAAAAGATATATAATTGCCTATGATTTGGGTACGACAGGGAATAAAGCGACAATATTTGACGATGAAGGAAATCTTGTTTCCAGTGCTTTCAGCGGTTATAAGACCTATTATCCGAAAACCTCCTGGGTTGAACAGGAACCTGAGGACTGGTGGAAGGCAATAGGTTCGTCCAATAAAAAGTTATTGGAGAAAAGCGGGGTTAAACCTTCTGAGATAGCTTGCCTAACCTTTAGTGGTCAGATGATGGGCTGTGTACCGGTAGATAAAAATGGTGAATCACTAGGCCACGCTTTAATCTGGGCTGACCAGAGGGGAGTAAAACAGGCAGAGTGGTTAACTTCTAAATTAGGAAAAGAATATATTTATCAAACCGTAGGCCATCGCCCCAGTGCATCTTACTCTGCAGCAAAGATAATGTGGATAAAGGATAATGAACCAGATAGGTTTAAGAGAATATATAAAGTTTTACATGCAAAAGATTTTATAGCTGCCAGAATGACGGGTAATTTCTATACCGATTATTCTGATGCTTCAGGTACGAATTTATTTGACATAAATAATTTGACTTGGTCTGATGAAATTATTGAGGCAGCAGGAATATTAAAGGATATTTTACCAGAAGCCGTCCCTTCGACTAAAATTATAGGAAAATTGAAGAAAGTTGTAGCCTTAGAATTAGGCCTAACGGAAGGAATTCCCATTATAATCGGTGGTGGGGACGGTTGTTGTGCTGCGGCAGGTGCTGGAGTGATTGCCCCGGGGACCACCTACCATTATCTCGGTTCATCTTCCTGGATTGGGATAGCTACGGAAAAACCGCTTATAGATCCCCAGATGCGTACTTTTAATTGGGTTCATGTAGTGCCTGGATTATACAGTCCGACGGGGACGATGCAGGCTGCCGGTGCTTCATATCAGTGGATGCGGGATATACTTTGTCCAATGGAGACTAAAGAAGCAGAAGAAAAAGGTATTAGTCCATATCAGATTATGGATAAGAAGGCAGCAAAAATTCCTGTCGGGTCAAGTAATTTGCTCTATTTGCCTTATTTGATGGGAGAAAGGAGTCCACATTGGAATCCTTTGGCTAAAGGTGCATTTATCGGGTTAAGTATAAGGCACACACGGAATCATATGATTCGCGCTGTAATGGAAGGCGTTGCTCTGAATTTAAAAACTATCCTGGATGCTTTCATTGAACAAGGAGCGGAGATAGATAAAATCCGTTTGATTGGTGGTGGAGCTAAGAGTATTATTTGGAGAAAGATTCTGGCCGACGTATTTAACAAGACGGTTGTTATTCCCAATTTGCTGGATGAGGCAACATCCATGGGGGCAGCTTTAATTGGTGGTGTTGGTGTCGGCATTTATAATGATTTCAGTTTTGCAAATAAAATGTTTAAGATTAAAGAAAATATAATTCCCGATGAGAACAATTCTAAGATATATAATAGAATCTACCCCATATTTAAAGATGCTTATAAGGGACTTGAGGGGGTTTATGATATTTTAAATGGTTAAGGTAAAATAATAAATATGCTGAAGCGGTGAACAAGCTTCAATGAGCTTCTACAGTTTGTGCCCACTCTGAAGCAATTTTTCGAGAAATTTCAAGAGAACTGGTGCCCCAGTCGCTCAATCAATACCCGTCCCGTTTCCGCGTGTATCTAGCGATGAAATTGTATGGCGAGGGCAGCGGAATATCGCTGGCGGTATTGAGTTGGACGATCTCCTCTGCGGTAAGCGCCCAGCCCACACTTCCCAGATTGTCCTCCACCTGCTCCAAGGTACGGGCGCCAAATATTGGTGCTGTGACACCTGACTGCTGTAGCAACCAATTTAGGGCAACCTGAGCAGGAGATTTATCGCGCGCTTCTCCTATCTCTATCAAAGTGTCTATTATCCGCCAAGTGCGCTCGCTCTCTCGTTGTCCGGGCAGGTCGTCCCAGCGGTCACCCCGAGCTACACGGCTTCCAGGTGGGGCCGACTGATCACGCCTGTACTTACCAGAGAGCCACCCCCCTGCCAGAGGTGACCAGCAGATCACTCCTATCCCTTCAGATCTGCAAAGAGGCAGTAGCTCCCACTCTGTGCTGCGCACCAGTAGGCTATACTCTGGTTGCAGGCAGTCAAAACGAGCTAAGCCATATATACGGCTGAGCATAATCGCCCGATCCAGTTGCGAGGCGGTGTAGTTGGATGCGCCTATATAGCGTACCTTGCCAGCGTGCACCAAGTCGTTGAGAGCACTCAGCGTCTCCTCCAGCGGAGTGGAGGCATCCCAACAGTGCATCTGATACAGATCCACGTAGTCGGTCTGCAGACGACGAAGGCTGGCATCAATCTGGTCAAAGATGTGCTTTCTTGATAGACCAGAGTCGTTAGGGCCATCGCCTACGGGGAAGAAGACCTTCGTGGCCACAATCATTTGTGAACGGTTGCCTTGTCTCTTAAGCCAGTTCCCAAGCATGACCTCAGCCTTCCCCTTGTTGTATGTATTAGAGGTGTCGAAAAAGTTACCTCCAGCTTCAACGAAACGGTCACTTATAACATGCGCTGTCGCTTCATCGGTGACCCAGCCGAAGGTTTGCGTTCCCATACATAGTTCAGAGATTTTCAACCCGGTTTTTCCTAAAAATCGGTATTGCATAACTACCCTCCTTTTATGTTCAGTGATTATGTTTGGCATGTAATAAATTATTAAAAGAGACCTTACATTCTATAAATACTATAAATATGCTCTAATTTGAGCGGGGCCTTCAGTCCGAAGGCCCCGCGATGTTACACTTGCACCAGGAATTAATCTGTTAGTCCATGCCCATCATAGTCCTATATACCGACTTTTGGCTATCGCGACCCAGGCGCTCGGTAATCTTCTCCCACTCGTCATACACTATTTGCAGTGCCAACTCTGGATCCTCCAAGCCCACAATCGCCATGTTGACATGCAGATCTAGTACAGTATCCACGTATTCCGGTTTTCCTGGGATACGTAGATCAATGAGTACGTTCGGGCTTTCCATGTCGGCCTGGACGGCATCTAAATACTCCTTGGCGTCTTGTTCGGTTAAGCCAGCGCCAATCCACGCCTGAACGTTTTCAATGTGGCTGTAGCGGTATACATTGTAGCCGGAGTCGCCTACCATAACATCCTGCATGCTAATCTCTGGGCTGTTCATGAATTTCAGGAAGTCATAAGCAGCTTCCTGGTCTTTACAGGTCTTGGTAATAGCACCCACCCAGCCGCCAAAGCTTAGGACCGGAGCGTAATTAGGTTCTGCTAACTTCAACCACTTCTGGTTCTCACGATCCCATACTTCCATGGCGCCAGGGCGCGGAGCAGAGCCGCAGTCACCTAGAACAGCAGGATTGGCAAAACTCGTATCATTGCACATTCCAGGGATACCACCCCACTCGATAGTCATGGCGATATTAGCGGTGCTCGGGAAAGCCGAGCGAATCTCACCTACACCCCATGCCTCCATACCTTGAGGACCAAACTTGGCCATTTCCTTGTACAGCTCAAGACCTTTGAGCATACCTGGCTGGTTAACTAATGGTTCCATTGTCTCGGGGTCGAAGTACAGCTGACCGAAGTACCTGCCAACTTCGCCGGGCATGACACTGTAGGGTGCCGCGAAGTTCCAGAACCACCAATGGGCCTGGCCGCCACGGGCCATAGGTTGTGCCCACCCGAAGTCCAACTGGCCATCCCCGTTCCAGTCCCAACCGGTAAAGAATTCAGCCACATCACGAAGTTGAGCCATGGTCTCTGGGACTAGCAGGTCGTAACCGTACTTCGCCTTGAAATTAGCCTGATTGTTCGCGTCGGCGAAGAGATGGCGTCGGTAGAACAGTGTGTGTGTATCGCCATCCAGCGTTAAAGCATAGACTTTACCCTCCCAGGTAGCAAGTTTTTCTCGGAATGCCGGAAGAATATCATCCCAGTCGGGGTTCGTGTCCGGGTTTGCGATGTAGTCGTCGAGGGTGACAATATATGGGGTGAAATCAGGCAGCCAGGTCGCGCCAACGACAATCATGTCGTAGACGTGCGTTTTTGTAATGAAGGGGGTCATAATTTTTGAATACAATTCTCCGTACGGTACTTCAATTACTTGCACTTCCCCACCAGTCAGTGCGGTCCACTTTTTACCCTGATCAATGAGCGGACCAGCGATATAGGGACCTGGTTGAGTAACCACATTCAACTTGACTCCTTCATATTTCTTCGCAGCTCCCATAGATGTAAATGCAAAAGCTCCAATCATTGAAACACACAAAACTAAAACCATTATCGCTTTGGGGAGCACTGTGGTCTCAGTGATTCTTGGCTCGTTGGCTGCCTATGCCCTGGTGCAATTTAGGTTCAGGCGCTGGAGTAACAAGAATATCTCCTTCTTCATCCTTTCTCAACGAATGCTGCCCCCTATTGTGCTGGTCATTCCCTACTTCATCCTGTACAGCCGTTTAAGTCTACTGGATACCGTACCCGGCATGATCATGGCCCATACAGTAGCGAGTTTGCCTTTCGTTGTATGGATCATGAAAAGCTTCTTCATCGGCATTCCCAAGGAGCTAGTAGATAGTGCCCGCATCGATGGCTGCTCCTACTTCGGAGCTTTCTTGAAAATCATCATACCGTTATCACTACCAGGCCTCGCGGCCACCAGTGTCTTCACCACCATCTTCTCGTGGAATGAACTGCTCTTCGCTATTACCCTAACCTTCAGTAAGGCGCGGACCTTCCCTGCTCTAATTGCAGGTTTGACTCATGGCAGCGCCGCCCTGTGGTGGGATATATCCGCCATGTTGCTTGTGGCTATGGTGCCCGTTTTTCTCTTTACTCTGCTGTTCCAACGCTATATCGTTAGTGGTCTCACATTGGGGGCGATCAAGTGAGAGGGCCTGAAGATGCTTCCAAAGAGGAACAGTATCTGAACATAAAAATTAAATGATAGGAGGTGGTTCTATTAAAATATTAAGTAGATTTAC
>NCRO01000148.1 GCA_002849045.2 Candidatus Sediminicultor secundus | reverse complement strand
GAAGCTCAAAGACAGGGTAAAAATCCAGCAATTGAGATGATCAAATTTATCCAGGAAATACGTAATTACGCTATAAAAAGAAATCCAAAATTTGTCATTATTCAGCAAAATGCAGCTTCTTTATGCGAGGAACATCCAGAGTTATTTATGGTAATAGATGCCATCTCTCAAGAGGCTATCTGGTATGATGGAGAAGCTTTTGATGAATGGAATGCTCCAGATGGATATGATATTCCAAATAGTTTATCTCTTGTAAATTACTACTTAGAGTATCTTGACCAATATAAAGCAATGAATATTCCTGTTTTCAATTGTGAATATGCACTCGACTATGCTGATGATGCTTATAATAAATCTTACCAAAAAGGATATATTCCTTGCTGTACCAGAAGATCATTATCAAAGTTGACTTCCACACCACCTTTCGGGTATTAAATTGATAATGATAATGAATTAATGAATTGAGAGATAGTTTTTTGATTCATATTCTGGTCATTTATTTGAAGCCAGATAATTCCTGGGTAAAGTGTATCTAAATTAAACTAGACAAAGAAGAATGCCTCTTTGATTTGAAAGAAACTTTAAAAAGTGATTTATTAAAGTGACATTTCGGAGAATTTATTGATTAAAAATTTTCCTTTCATCAAAAAAGAAGGATTTTTAAAAGTTTTATGGAATATAATTATAAAAAGGTTTTGTTCCAATAATTAATATTATGAATGAGTAATGATAAAAA
>NCRO01000147.1 GCA_002849045.2 Candidatus Sediminicultor secundus | reverse complement strand
GAAGCTCAAAGACAGGGTAAAAACCCAGCAATTGAGATGATCAAATTTATCCAGGAAATACGTAATTACGCTATAAAAAGAAATCCAAAATTTGTCATTATTCAGCAAAATGCAGCTTCTTTATGTGAGGAACATCCAGAGTTATTTATGGTAATAGATGCCATCTCTCAAGAGGCTATCTGGTATGATGGAGAAGCTTTTGATGAATGGAATGCTCCAGATGGATATGATATTCCAAATAGTTTATCTCTTGTAAATTACTACTTAGAGTATCTTGACCAATATAAAGCAATGAATATTCCTGTTTTCAATTGTGAATATGCACTCGACTGTGCTGATGATGCTTATAATAAATCTTACCAAAAAGGATATATTCCTTACTGTACCAGAAGATCATTATCAGAATTGACTTCCACACCACCTTTCGGATATTAAATTGATAATGGTAATGAATTAATGAATTGAGAGATAGTTTTTTGATTCATATTCTGGTCATTTATTTGAAGCCAGATAATTCCCGGATAAAGTGTATCTAAATTAAACTAGACAAAGAAGAATGCCTCTCTGATTTGAAAGAAACTTTAAAAAGTGATTTATTAAAGTGACAGTTCGGAGATTTTATTGATTAAAAATTTTCCTTTCATCAAAAAAGAAGGATTTTTAAAAGTTTTATGGAATATAATTATAAAAAGGTTTTGTTCCAATAATTAATCTTATGAATGAGTAATGATAAAAA
>NCRO01000146.1 GCA_002849045.2 Candidatus Sediminicultor secundus | reverse complement strand
TATACAAATCTTTTTATTACCTGTTCTTCTGAAAGTTCATAAATATTATTTTCATAATTTTCTTTACGTATTTTCTCTCTTAGTTTATTATATTTCGGCGCTAATCTTAGATATCCTAAAAATATAGAATGAGCATCTCCAAAATTTATTTTCCATAAATCCTGGAGAACTCCACGAACAGCAAACGTTGATATTTCTATCCATGGATTAAATAATAATAAAAGTAATAGCGATTTTACCTCTTCTTTATCACTTGGGAAATGCATTACAAGAAGAGGTAAAATAACAATAGATGGTTCTGTACCATCAGAGATTTGATAATGATAATTTTCGGCTTTAAGTGGGATGGATGCAAAATCGATAATTACTTCTTTGCAAAATTCTTTTTCTTCTGAATTTAACTTATTAAAAAAATCACGTATTAAAATAGAACAGGCGTATGCAGGAATTGAGTGATTTACCAAATAATAGTTTTTATCTGTGTAGTTTTTTAATCCCTCAATAATTTCTTTTGTTTCTGTAATTACCAACTGTGTATCGTTTTCGTACTGTTGATATTGCTTGGATTCATCTTCATTCTTCTCGAACCTATAAATTGCCCATAATTTTAAGGATGTATATTTCATTTCATTAGAAATTTTTTGCAAAAAATCTTCGCTGTATTTTTTTAGTTCGGGATCAATTTTTGGATTAAATTTTATTAAAACTTTCCCCTCCTTTTCTTCAACTTCAGGACTCATTTCTCTTCTGTCCATTCTCGCTAAATACAATCTCCAAGTCTTATCGAATTTAGTTTCTTTGGATTTATTAGGAAGTCCCTTATAATATTTATCAAAAATTCCCCAAATTATTTTTTGTCTTTTCCCTGCATCACTCTCAGTCTCTTCTTCTGTTCCAAAAAGTTGATATTCAAGCGCAATATGTTCTAATGAGAGCTTTCTATGTGGATCATCGCATGCCTTAATCCTTTCATTTTCATATATTTCATTTCTGTAGTTACTTGGAAAATTATTTTTTAACGCTACTAGTTGACTCTTTTGCCGTTGATCAAGCATCCTTCTGCTTGTGTCATAAAGAAAAAACTCTTTTGTTTGAAAAAGTATTTTTACGATATTAAAAAGCTTGTAAGGTTGAGCAAGAACTACACTTGTGACTACGGCAGTTATTGAAGCGGATTTTGAATTTTTAATAAGATAGAGACACCAACTTTCTAAAATTTCTTTAGTTGTTGATTTCGCATTTTCAAGCAGCCATTTTTCAAGAGCCATATGGACCGATTCAAGAAGTTTTGTAGAATCTTGTGTTCCTCTATACATATTCCAAAGTCTATTGCTTATGTATTGCTTAATGGTTTCCTTTTCATTAATAAATATTTTTACTTCTTCTGCTTCATTTTTTAATTCAGATTTTGCACAACACTCAACGGTCTTGTTGGTAAATGATAGAATAAAATCAATTGTTGCTTTAGGCGCAAATCTTAAAAGTTGGTAAATTGGAGTTTGGAATGCACTTGATGGGAAATATTTAAAATCCGACCTTTCGGGGAGACAAAAATATTTTTCAACTCCAATTCTTACATTAAAATATCTTCCTTCTTTTTTAGGGGTTTGAAACCAAAATAAATCTGCTAATCTAATTACATAATCCGGAAGGCATTTTATAACTTCAAAATTATCTGTAATTGATATTAAAATTGTTTTAATTAATTCATAATATTTATCTCTATAATTTGTCTGGTTTGTGCTAATAACTTCGTCAAATATATTTTTCAACTCCTCTTTAATTTCTGAAGCACCTTGTAGGATTACCCTAATTAATTGTTCTTTTTTATCATCGTTATACCAGAAACCTCCGTTTTTCTTTATTTCCTCATAATAATACAAGGCTATTTGACTTGTTCTTTTCGTTGTCTCTCCTTCTTTGTTTTTTCTATTCCAATCATCAAGTAATGGAAGAATGACATTTATATTTTGCACACCAAATTTTTCTTTGTGTTGATAAATAAAATCTATTATACAATCCCACCCGTTACCCTTTGGTTTTGTAAAAAGAGTTTTTAATGTAATACCTTCTGTTTTTTGTAGACCAAGAAGTTTTAAAAAATCTTCATCAATTTCTTTACAAGCTATTCTTAGAAGAAAAACAATCCTCATTAAGAGTTGTTGGTTTTCCTCTAAAAGTTTATTCTCAAATAAGTTAAAAAATGTTTCAGAATAGTCTGATAATAATACTGAAACCAATATTTCATCTTTCCAGAAATTCTTAATTTCATTATCAAGAACAGACTCTTCTATTAAAAATTTTATCTCGTTTTGATTATTGAAAAGTTTTTCAGATAGCCAACTTCTAAAAGCCCTGCGAATAGGCAAAGAACTTCCAATAGCATCAAAAAAACTTTTATAATCTTCTGATTTAGTAAATTCTCTTTCAATAATTTTTTCTAAAGCCCATTCTTCATAAATATCATGTGTAATAAAGTAACCACCAACATTAGAGTCATATTGTATAATTTCATCTAATTCAAGAACCTGAAGTACTACACTATCACAATCTTCTATTTTCACGAAGAGCTGTCCTTCATCGGCTCTTTTTTTTGCAATTTTTAAAAAACATTCTTCCCTTTTAATATGAATATTATTTTTACGATAAGACGATTTTGATATTTGTTTATTCCACAGAAGATCTCTGAAGGTAGAATAATCTATTGTTTTATTGATACTTTGATAATTTTGTAGGTATTCATTTAGGTAGAAAGGTATTTTCAATAGACCCAGCAGCCTTTCATTGGTTGGGAGTTTAAAATCATGTTTTTTCGAAAGTTCGGTAACTTCTGCAATATCTAGTTTTTCGATATTTATTAGTTGAAAGTTAAGATGATAGACTTCAATAAACTGAAATTTAAGATCATCCAAATAGCTGTATCTTGTCGTAAAAATTATTTTCCAATTATTATCAATCAATGCAGACAAAAATTCTTGAAAAACTTCTCGATATTCAACATCAGACAATTTTTCAGCAGAATCAATGACTATGTATTTCTCATCAATATTTTGATGCTCTTTAATGAAATCAAATAATGTGAAATGTCCATAATTAGTAAACAGTTGATTGATGCTAGGAATATTAAATTCGATAGCTTTGAAAACAAAAAATGGTGTTACTTCTTTAATCTGTTCATAAAAATCTTTTACAACAGCAGTTTTCCCAACGCCAGCCTCTCCGCTTAAAATTGCCATTGAAGATTTATTTAAAATAGCTTTGAGGTTTTCAATAACCTGCGACCTATCAATTTTGATTTCGTCATTTTTAAATTTTATTTTTGAATTGATGGGGATAAGGATTGATTCGGCATGATGAATTAATTCACCAATAAAATCAATTATACTTTTATCAATACTAAAAAAGTGTTGTGCAATATCAGCATTTTCTTCGCAAACAAAGGGTGACCTAAAATAATTATCGGTTCTCCATTCTATTTCTACATTTTTGGATTTCGCATGTTTTTCAATGTCTGTTTTGTACTGAGGGTCATTTTTTGTTTTCCCCTGTCCAAAATTTTGATTGGTATAAAAAATTATCTTATTAATCTCTGGGTGCCTAACTTTTGTTGTGTCTATAGATACTATAAAATCCTTTTTATGTTCTGATAGTCTTGTATCATAGAATTTTGCTTGCCATCCAATCTTTTCGCCATTTATTTTGATTGGATCTGTCTCTATTCCCGCGTGGTTTTTATAACCTGAAATGCCAATATTATGCTTGAATTCCTTACAAAACAAAAGATAGCAAAGCCATTCAAAAAACTTTTGTTCTTTCCCATTAAATTTTGCTTTAAATATATTCCAGTTTATTTCTGTTATTTTTTTCATAGGTTACTTACCGTATTATAAAAATTATTTTTATTCTCATTTTTTTGTTTAATAGATTTTTCAATAATTTTTATCTCCTCTTCGGTTAATCCATAAATTTTGTAAACCATCTGGTCAATTTCGATGATAAATAGGTGTCCCTATTTATAACCTATACCAAATTTCCCAGAAAATAAGATTCTAGTGTTATTTTTTATTTTTAGATGACTTTCAAACTTGGGGAATAATTCCTCAATTGGAATTTCAAATTCTTGTTCTGTTGCTTTTTTAGTTTTTACCATAATAACCTCAATTAGTAATGTTATTTTATTTTCCTCATATAATAAACTCGTTTTCGGAGCAATCTTGTCGAAAACACTAAGCGAGAAACTAACTATCAACTGTTTGATGAAGTAGCGGCTATGCCCATCTATCTTCAAAAGACTTTATAATAATATTCTTTATTTCGTTATCTTCTATTTTACTTATCATAAATGCTTTCTCACCTGCATCTTTTATTGATGCTCCTAAATGGTAAACGAGTTTTTTATCAATTATTATAAATCGATCATGAAAATCAGTAACATTTTTACGTTCGATTGAGATATTAGTATATTGATTATTAAAAAGTAATTTTTCGTGATCGAAATCATCTTGTTTAACTTTTGTTAATATTCTTACAGAAATATTTTTTGAACCTGATTTTATTTTTAGAATTTCAAATAAAGATTTATCAATGTATAAATCAATGATATCAATATTACTTTGTGCTTGTTCAATTATATCTCTAATGCTTTTGTAAGCTGAATGCACTAAACCTGGCGAGAAAAAAAGTTCAATCACATCCTTGCCTCTTGGAGATAAGCTTGTATTTTTAATTTCCCAACCAATTTCTGATAATTCCTTTTCTATGATGGCTTTCTTTTCGGGAAATTCATCAAGTATATTTTTCACTAAAAGATGTATGCTGTGAAGTAGATTTTTCTCGCTTGTTTTTTGTAGAGCATCATTTAATCTTTTTAAATACTCACGTATTTTTGTTTTATGTGAAAAATTTTGTTTTTTATTAAGAGTTAAATCTATTGATATAGCACTTTTGTGAATAATATCAAGAAATATATCGCTGTTTCCAGTACTAGATAATGTTGAGATAATTATTGGTAATGGATTCAAAGTACTATCAAAATTTTTTATTATAGTTTTGTTATTAATAATTTCTTCTACTTCGCTATTTAATGAACGAACAAAATCTTCAGATTTTAAATAATATGGGCAATCTTTGGGACATTTTGGCCAAAAATAACTACTAGGTGCACCACCTGCTGATGGATCGGTATGTACATTATCTGCGGAAATTCTTGATGCATATTGTTTCGTACATTCTGGATAAAATGCATTAAGATATTCTTCTTCTATTTTAAGATTTTTACATTCTTTAATCTGATCTTTTTTTAGTAAAATTTGAATAAGATATTCTGAAACCTCTCCTCTTGACCAAATATCTAATCTTCTATTATTAAACTGCATATTTTATCCTCTTTTTTATAAAATAATTTAAATGTATTTATTTTATTCATATATTCTTACACCATTATATTTTTTTATATCCCCTGCACTACCTCATAATCAAGGATTTTTTTTCTTTCTTTCCAATCTGGCATATAAATACTTAAAAAATTATAAAACTCTTTATTGTGTTTAGGATATAAACAATGTACAAGTTCATGCAGGACAATATATTCAATGCAAGGCGTTAAAGCTTTATACAGATAAAAATTCAACGTGATACGCCCCTTTTCTTTATTGCTGCTCCCCCAGCGTGTTTTCATTTTTCTTATATAAATTCCAGGACGTTCATAGCCATATTTTTCAATAATAGGGAATAACCTATCGGCTATTTTTTCATAAACTATTTTGGACTTTCCCCTTATCCATTTTTCTAATTGTTTATTCATTATATTTTTATTCTTCTTATCTGGTGTATGAATATATATGATGTCTTCGTCTCGATATACTCGCTTTTTCTTTGATTTTTTTACAATAATTATAACTTGTCTACCAAAAAATTTTGTGGAAATTCCGCTTTTTATATATCTTATAGCTTCTATGCCTGCTGTTTTCTTAAATGAATCAAGTTTTTCCTTAACCCATCCACTTTTATCTTTCAGATATCGATTTATCCATTCCAAAGAAACATTGTAAGGAACTGATATTACTACCTCACCATTTGGAAAAACTTTTAATCTCGCATTTTTCATTTTTTTTCGTGAAATATCAATTTCAATTTCTTCGTTACTTTTCGAAATCATTAATTTTATTTTTCTCATCTTAAAACCTCTTCTTAGCAACCATCATAAATTCATCTAACAATAAGTCAATCATATCAACTGACATTTTAAGATCGTTTTCTTCGATGAAGTCAAAAATAACATCATCCAATTCGCTAACTATTTTTCGATTCACAATAACATTATCCCGCCAATCACGTTTTGCATTAGCAACAACCGTTTCTTTGACCCCAATTGACAAAGTAGCAAGCTTTTCTTCCATCTCAATATTTGTTTCTATTTCTTTTTTGTTTTTCAAAACTTTACTCATTGCTCCATAAAATGATTTTGCATCGTTGTCGTTTTCAATAGACGCAGGATAATTGTAAGCCGTTCTACCTTCCCGAAAATCTTCGGCCATTCGTTCCATTGAATTATAATAAGCATCCGAGTTCCTGTCCGTCATATATTCTTCAAGTGTTTCATTTATTCTTTCGGAAAATTCTAAAAACATAATAGGGTCATCGTACTGCTTTGTATCTATTTCTGCAGCAATTCTTGTTTTTATCGCATCTGCCTTAGCGTTTTTTGACCCCAGCTTTCCAAGCTGGTTTATCATTTTATCTTTATCTAAAATATATAATGGTTCAACAATAATATGTGCATCGTCTGCCTGAACGTAACTATCTAAAAGTTCTTTTATGCCGTCTTCATATTTACTAAAATCAACACTATCATTATATCGGAGCGAAACAGCCGCTCTTAGTTTATTAAAATGAATTAAATCATGTTTATATACTTCAGATTCCTTCAATCCAACCAGGTTAAAAAATTCATAACTGGAAAACATTAAATCCACCAATTTGAAATACACTGAAAGCTTTTCATAAAAATCTTTTCTTTTATCTTTATTTTCTAAAGTTTCTTGCCATACGTTAGATCTTGTTTCATCTTTTGCAATCCCGACAAAAATATCCCATAATTTTTGATGAGAGTCAGCCAGTTTTCGTTTTTCATCAACAGGTCCGAATATTGTATCTTTTATATCCTCTTCATCAAATTTGTCAAATCCTATTTTGTCATCATTATATAAATCCAAAGCTTCATTCAGTTTTTTAAAAACACCGTAATAATCAACAATAAGGCCAAAATCTTTATTATCATATAACCGGTTGACTCTTGCTATTGCTTGAAGAACACTATGATCTTTCATAGGTTTATCGATATATAATACAGCTGCTACCGGCGCGTCAAACCCTGTGAGTAACTTGTCTTTTACAATGAGTAAATCTATGTCACCTTCAGGATCAATAAATGTATTACGTGCATAGTCTTCATATGCTTCATAATTATTTTTATAAAGAGGTTCTATTTCTTTTTTAAAAAAATTGGCAATTTTTTTTAAGCTTTGTGTCGAAGTGTCATCATCCTCCCCCTCCTGTATATTCTCTGGAGTGATAACAACTGAAGGGTTTATACCTTCTAAAGGTTTTAGCTTATAATACAAATCAATGGCAAAAGCCCTGGAGGAACAGGTAATTATTGCTTTAAATTTCTTTGGCTTGCAATATTTGATAAAATGCTCATATAAATTAAAGGCAACCATATCAAGCCTTTGCTTAGTTTGTGCTAATGGAACAAATCTGCTCCATTTTCGTTTCAAATCATCGGTTTGCTCCCTATTTAAAGGAGCAGTGATGTATTTTAAATGATCATCAATTTTTTTACTGGTCACTTTTTGAGGGATAACTCTACCCTCATAAACAAGAGGAACAGTTACACTATCATTAATAGCATCTTCCAGGGTATATGGATCAATAATCGGACCAAATTTCTTATAAGTGCTCTTCTTTTTAGATTTAATTAATGGTGTTCCGGTAAAGGCTATTTTCGCTGCATTCGGTAAAACTGTTCTCATATATGTATTAAGTTTTCCATAATGTGTTCTGTGTCCTTCGTCAATTAATAGGAAAATATTTTCACTTTCATTTTTAAAATTTTGATTTATTGCTATCTCAAATTTATTAACAACCGTCGTAATTACCGAGTTACCTTCATCTTTAATAAGATTAACAAGCCCTTTGCCGGTTGCTGCTCTAACTGGTCTCATATTTGTATTTATAAAATTATCTCTTATTTGTTTATCAAGATTTTTTCTATCTGTTACCAAAATAAATCTTGGGTTTATTATATCTTTATCTCTTTGAATCATTTTTGTAAGCATGATCATGATAATTGTTTTTCCGGTGCCTTGTGTATGCCAAATAACACCATTCCTCGTATTTTTACCATCTTTTAATTTAATCCTATCCATACACTTATGAACAGCAAAAAACTGCTTATACCTGGTAATTTTTTTTACATTATTATCATAAATGATAAAATTATAAATAATATCAAGCAATCTTTTTTTTGTTAAAAGTGAAACTACTGCTTTATCTTGTTCGGTTATTTGTCCATCCGGACTATATAGTCTACACATATCTTCTTGCCATTTTTTATTCTCTTCACGCCAAAAAGAAAAATATTTAGATGATGTGCCACATGTTCCATATAAAAGCTTGTTAGGATTTGCTGCAATAACAATTTGAGCAAATTTAAATAGATTAGGAATATAATCAGGTTGCCAGTTTCTTATATTTTGTTTTATGCCTTCTATTACATCTACGCTGGATTTTTTACATTCAATAACGACCAAAGGAATCCCGTTTATCATAAAAACAATATCGGGTCTTACAAATTTTCCATTCGAACGCTCTACCTCGAATTCATCAGTAACTTGCCAAATATTATTATCCGGATCTTCAAAGTCAATATACTTGATATCAAATGACTGCATACTACCATCAAGTAATGTTTGCTCTAAACTTTTCCCGGTACATATAAGGTCATATATTTTTTTATTCGTCATAGCAAGACCGCTGTTAATGGGCAGGTCAATTTCTCTTATCGCCTTTCCTATCGAGCCACTTGAAAATGGTAATTTTTTACCTTTATATGGAAATGTTTGCTTTTGTAAAAAATTTTGCATTTCATCTTCAAAAAATACACGAGCCTTTGAGCCCCTCTTTTCTTCTGCTTCAGCTCTCGATATATATTCATAACCCATTTTTTGAAACATTTTAATCATTCTATCCTGGCTTTCAGGCCGTTCATTAAATATTTTATGATCCGGCATGTTATTCACCTCCTTTAATAACTATTTTAAGTTTTTACTTACTTCTATTTTTTATCTTTAGGGGGACACGGGTCATTTCCATAACTATTTCCTGCTCTAATCTTTCCGTCTCTGCCATGTATTTTAGTGTCTGTCTTTTGATTTTTAGCAATGCGAGTTGCAATCTTAATAGCCTTATTCTGTGTATCAGTTCTCTTAGTTGCCCTTCCAGCTCCACCCTTTTTTACTTGCCATCCACCTTCTTTATGAGGTGTTACATGGATATT
>NCRO01000145.1 GCA_002849045.2 Candidatus Sediminicultor secundus | reverse complement strand
ATTTTTTTAAGTAGAAAAAGTTTTACAAAATAAGTTGACGAAATGATACAATTGTAGTATCATAATAAAAAATAAAGAGTGAATTTTTAAACCAGAGAAGTTATTATCAGGATAAAAAGACATCTTTAAATTAACCAGATCCCAATCGATCTCTATCTTTTTACTTAATAAAAACCAGATGTCAAAAAGGTCTCTTCCTTTACCTCTAATTATAAGAGCCCTAATCTTTTCGGCTAAAATTTCTTTAACAGCTAAATGCTCCACTAAAGGATAGGGAGAAATAGGAAAAGTAGTTTCAATATACTTATTTTCAATATAAATCGGTTTTTCTCTTAAAGAAATATCTAACCTTACCGTCAAGGGAAAGCTGAAATCCGATATTCCTTGAAATATTCTTCCAGTAAAAGAATCAGCAATAGACTTCTCTTGTTTGAAGGATACTGAGATTTCCCTGGAAAGATTTTTAGTTGCCTTTTGGATTAAAGACTTAATCTCTTCTTCTTTTAGGGTGCTGCTAAAGTTTAAATCTTCAGAAAATCTAAAAGAGCCGAATAAAAATTTAATCGCAGTTCCTCCTTTAAAATAAATCTGATTACTCGTGGGTAATTCATAAAAATATCTTAAAAATAGGAGCTGGAGATATTCTCGATAGATAGAAAACGAATCTATCTTCAATTCTTTGGAAAAAATTTGTACCTGTTCTTTACTTAACATATTTTTCCACCAAATTTTTTAAAGGTAAAAACTTATAATATTTTATCATTTTTTTCAACTTATTCTTATTAATTGGGGATAAAGTCAATTCATCTAAGGATACACTTGTCAGGCCTTTGGAAATAAAATAAAGCTCATCTAATAGAGCCTTCTCCGGTAGGGCAATTAAAAAATTATCTTTCTTTACAAAACCAAAAAAGTACTCCCTTTTCAGGTGAGCAAACTCAAATTCCTTTTCATTGTAGACAATCTTCTTGGTCTTAGCAGGAGTAACCGAAGTGATGGTGTAGGGAAATTGAGCTAAAATCCCATAAAAAGAGAGAGCGCTTTCTAAAGAAATATAAGAAGGAGTAAACAAAAGGTTAGCTAATTCATAATCATTAATTTCTTTAAAAGAAAATAAATATTTTCCTTTAACAATCCTTTTTAAAATACCAGCCTTTTCTAATCTCTGCAGGAATTTATAAAGACTATTCTCTTTCTGAAAGGAGAAAATCTTCTGAGCAGTGCCAATATCCAGCAGGCGAATATTCTTTTGAATTAAAATTTGAATTGCTTTTTGTTTAGATATAGTTTCCATAATTGGTATCATTTTATACTAAAACATTACCCTATGTCAACTCAATAAAAGAATCGTGTATATAGTATCGAATTAAGAAAGAGAAGAAAAGATACAAAAAAGTAGTATTCTTTTTTTTATCTACCTACCCCACTAAAGTTTACACTAACTACCCCAGTAAATTTTATACTAATGATCCTGGCCGAAGATATTTTCCTTTAAGTTACCAAATCTCCTCTAGAGGGTAGCTGGCTTTCTCAAGCCCTCTTTAATCTGCCCTTTTTCGTAGCTCTTTTTCAGCTGTTCCTTAATCCAGTATCCTGGTATAAAATTTTTATTTTTTAAAGTAATCTTTTTTTAAAGTTCTTATCATTTTCTCCGGGGTTGCGGGTAAGCTTTTAATTCTTACTCCAATAGCATCATAAATAGCATTCAAGATAGCCGGGGCAATAATGCTGCAAGATGGCTCACCGATTCCTTTGGCTCCATAAGGTCCTAATCCCCCGCCTGACTCTACCAGAATCGCCTTTACATCAGGTACATCAACTGCTGTGGGAATAATATATTCGGCAAAAGAGGGGGTCATGGTAATTCCTTTCTCCATAATAACCTCTTCGGTAAGGGCATAGCCCATTCCATATATCGAACCACCCTCCATCTGACCTTCTACACTAAAAGGATTAATGGCTTTGCCCACATCATAACAGGTAGTAAGTTTTAAGATTTCTACCTGTCCGGTTTCTGTATCCACCGCTACTTCTACTGCCTGGGCCCCAAAAGTAAAATCAGGGAAGGTCATCCCTCTTATATTAGATAAGTTAGGCACTATTGTAGAAGGGGCATTAAATTGGGCTTCGCAAAATAATTCTATTCCATCCGCATTACAAGCCTTTATAACTTTAATTAAAGGCACGTATTGCGCGGGATCATAGTTAACCAAAACTTTTTCATTGATAATATCTAATTTATCTTGATTAACATTCAATATCTCTGCAGCTTTATTCAAGATTCTATTTCTTACCTCTCGGGCAGCTTTAAGAGTAGCATTTCCGGACATATAGGTCTGCCGTGTAGCGGTTGTGGTTCCGGCAAGAGGAGTCAATGCGGTATCGCTATGGTAGATTTTTACCTGGGACATAGGCTGTCTCTTATACACATCACC
>NCRO01000144.1 GCA_002849045.2 Candidatus Sediminicultor secundus | reverse complement strand
GAAAGAAATTAACCCCAAGCATAACCATCTTATTTTTACTTTTACAGATGATACGAAATTAGTTTTTAATGATGTTAGAAAATTCGGAAAAATATTTTTAGTTTCCAACATTAACGAAGTAGAAAGTATAGCTAAATTAGGGGTTGAACCCTTAGAGGATTATTTTACGGAAGAAGTTTTTATTCAAATATTAAATAAAAAGAAAAATGGTAAAATAAAATCTTTTTTAATGAAACAGGAGTTTATCACTGGATTAGGCAATATTTATGCTAATGAAGTGCTGTATAGATCGAATATCCATCCTTTACGGCCAGTTTCTTCTCTCAATAAAAAAGAGATTAAAAATTTGTATCAGCAAATTAAACTGGTATTGGGTGAAGCAGTTAAGCTTCGGGGGAGTACGGTAGCTGATGAGGCTTACCGAGACACAGATGGCAAAAAAGGAAAATTTGCAAAAAAGTTACAGGTTTATGCTCGAAAAGGAGAACCTTGCATAAAGTGTGGGCATTCTATAGAAGTTGCAAGGATAGAAGGTAGAAGCTCATTCATCTGCCCCCAATGTCAAAAAATATAAAACATTAATGGTTAATTTGATTATTAGAAATCTAAGTCATTTCTTTCTTTTTCTTAACGCAATACGAGATACGATACACTAATAAATAATTTAATCGGTCAATTGGTGAATTGGCCAATCGGTTAATTACAAGCATCTTGCATCTTGCAACTCACACCTCGCAACTTTTTTCTATCCGCTCTACACCATTCTTTACGAGATACGATTCACGACATACGATATACGAAAAATTCTTGCTTAAATAAAAAAAAAATATTATAATATTTAAAGATATTTCTTGCTTATTGTTCTTTTATAAAAAAACATTCTCCGAGCTATCACACCTAAGGTGAAAACGATGGTGGATTAGCCGATAGGGAATAAGAGGAAACTCTTATTCCTCCCGTGTTTGGAAAGGAGAACCGATATCATGAGTTAAACTTATAAACCAACACCAAACGCAGTGTTGGTTTTTTTGTTGTTGAATTTTATATTTGACTATAAGATAAGGAGATAAATATTGATGAAGAGGAATATTGTTTTTAAGACAGCGTTTTTATTCGCTGTTATTATGATATTAAATAGTTCGGCTTATGCTAGTTCTATTCACCTAAAATTTGCCACTACTACCAGTACGGAGAATTCGGGGCTGCTGGGGGTTTTATTACCTCCTTTTGAAGAAAAATTTGGGATTAAGGTTGATGTTATTGCAGTTGGTACCGGGAAAGCTCTTACATTGGGGGAGAATGGAGATGTAGATGTAGTATTAGTTCATGCCCGAGCAGCAGAGGATAAATTTATTGAAGAAGGTTATGGAGTAAACAGAAGAGATGTCATGTTTAATGATTTTATTATTCTTGGATCGTCTGATGACCCAGCAGAGATTAAAGGGGAGAGCAATGTAACCTTAGCTTTAAAAAAGATTGCTGATCGGAAAACCTATTTTATTTCCCGGGGTGATAATTCCGGAACCCATAAGAAAGAAAAAAGATTATGGCAAAATGCGAACATTTTTCCTGAAGGGAAATGGTTTATGGAAATTGGCCAGGGGATGGGTGCAGCCTTGCAGATCGCCTATGAAAAACAAGCTTACATCCTATGTGATAAAGGCACATTTTTAGCTTATAAGAACAAGATAGATTTAATTATTCTTTCCGAAGGAGATGCTCTACTCTTCAATCCTTATGGCATAATGGTAGTTAATCCTGCTCGTTACCCTCAGGTGAAATATATAGAAGCCATGCAATTAATTGCCTGGGTTACTTCAATGGAAGGCCAGAAAATAATTGGAGAATATAAGAAAGAAGGAGAAATTCTTTTCCATCCTATGGCAATTAAACAGTCGATAGTGAATAGTCGTTAGTGTTAGATACGAGTTGCAAGATGCAAGGTGCAAGTTTGCAGTTTTTGGTTTACGGTTTTCAGTTCTCGGTTTTCAGTAAGTAGGGGGGTATTGCTATACACCTTTCTTACTGATGACTGGTTAACTAATTCTTAACCGGTAAACTGGCAAACCGGGTAACTGGATAACTAATACATACGAGATACGATTCACGAGATACGAGATACTGGTTTTTGACGCGATACTCGATACGCAATACGCGATACGAATTTATTAATCGAGGTGATATTTTGGATTTTATTATTGAGGGGATACAGAAGGCTTTTCAATTGATCCTCACTTTAGATAGTGAAATATTTAATATTGTCTTACTTTCATTAAGAGTATCGTTAACCGCTGTTATTTTAGCCTCATTATTGGGAGTATGTTTAGGATTTTTAATGGCAGTAAAAGATTATCGGGGGAAAAGATTTAGTGTAGCTTTAGTGAATACCCTATTGGCCCTACCAACAGTAGTTATAGGGCTGATTGTTTATTCTTTAATTTCTCGAAGAGGACCACTGGGAGTCTTTGAATTATTATATACCCCTTCAGCTATGATTCTTGGACAGTTTATATTGGCTGTCCCTATAATTATCGCTCTCACTCATTCGGCGGTACAGGGAATTGATAAAAGGGTTAGGAATACCGCATTGACTCTGGGAGCAACTGAAGCCCAATCTGCCTGGATGGTGATTAAAGAAGCCCGTTATGCAGTGTTAGCTGCGGTAATTATTGGATTTGGAAGAGTAATTGCCGAGGTTGGGGCTGCTATGATGTTAGGAGGAAATATAAAAGGAAGCACTCGGGTTATGACCACTGCCATTGCCCTGGAGACTACTAAAGGAGAGTTTGGTTTTGCTATTGCCCTGGGAATTATATTATTATTTGTTGCCTTCAGTATAAATATTTTACTCCACTATTTTCAAAGTAAGAGAGTGTAAACTTAAAATATGGATAAATTAATATTTAAAGTTAGAAATTTAAAAAAAACTTATAATGGTAAAATTGTATTAGATATATATAATTTGAATTTTCAAGAGGGTAGGATTTACGCTATTGTCGGCCCAAACGGGTCGGGCAAGACCACTTTGCTCAATATTTTAAATTTATTAGAGAAACCAGATGAAGGTCAAATATTTTTTTATGATCAAGAAATTACCAATAAATCAAATTTTGATACCTTGGAGATTCGAAGGAGAATGACTTTAGTAAATCAGGATCCTTTCTTATTTCATTCTACAGTTTATGACAATATTGCCTATGGATTAAAAATAAGATCAATTCCTTCTAAAGTTCAAAAAAGTAGAATTAAAAGTGCATTAAATATAGTAGGACTTTTCGGTTTTAAAGATAGAAAAGCGAACCAATTATCGGGCGGAGAAGCTCAACGAGCGGTAATTGCCAGAGCCTTAGTGATAGAGCCGGAAATTCTTTTTTTAGATGAGCCTACCGCAAATATAGATCAAAAGCACATAGATGTAGTGGAAAGAATTATTAAAAAAATAAAGAAAGAGGTTAAAACTACTGTAATATTTACTACTCACGATCTTTCCCAGGCCTATCGTTTAGCTGATGAAGTGATTTCCCTTTTGGATGGTAAAATTATTAAACAAGTTCCGGAAAATCTTCTTCGGGGAGAAATAATAGAAAAGGAAGATGGCTTAAAACGATTTAAAACTATAGGGAATATAAAATTTGCTATAGTGAGTGAAAAAGTTGGTCCGGCATATATTTTTATTGACCCCAGAGATATAATCTTGTCTTATGAACAGTTTCAATCCAGTGCCAGAAATTCCTTTTTAGGGAAAATAACCAAGATTATTGAGCAAAATCATTTGGTAAAATTAGAAATAGACATTGGTATACCTTTAGTGGTGATTATTACCAGAGAGTCATTTTTTAAAATGAATCTCAACTTGGGAAACAAAGTTTATTTAACTTTCAAAGCTTCGGCAGTAAAATTATATTAATTTTAAAAAACGAGATATTTATAAACAATTAATAATTAGGAGATAAAAAGCGAACATGGTAAAACCCTTATTTAAAGTTAGTACCCCGAATGAGGTAATTACGATACTGAAAGATCATTTAAATTTAAAGGAGATAACCCAGAACAACATAGAGGAAGTCGATATTAAAATAGTTTTACATAGGTTTTTAGCGGAAGAGATAGTTGCACCCAATAATCTGCCTGGTTTTAATCGTTCTACAATGGATGGTTATGCCATTAGGGCAGAAGATTCTTTCGGAGCAACTGATAGTTTGCCTTCCTATTTGAAGATTATTGGAGAAATAAAGATGGGCGTTAAACCTGAATTTAAGATTAACCCTGGAAAGGCGGTAAAAATATCCACCGGAGGTATGCTCCCTGAGGGAGCAAATGCGGTGATGATGGTAGAATATACTGAACAGATTGATGATATTACCGTTGAGGCAAGGAAATCAATTTCTCCCTGGGAAAATGTAGTCCGAGAAGATGAGGATCTAAAAACAGGAGAAATTATATTAAGAAAAGGACACAGATTACGTCCGCAGGATATAGGAGTTTTAGCTGGGATAGGGAAAACTAATATCAAAATCTATAGGAAACCAAAGATTGCTATTATTTCAACGGGCAATGAAATAATTCCAGCTGAAGGTGAACCCCGAATAGGGCAGATAAGGGATATAAATTCTTACACCCTTGGAGCTTGTATTGAAGAGGCAGGGGGAGCCCCTGTTTATAGAGGAATTATTAAAGATGAAGTTATTCTATTGGAGCGGGAGATAAAAAAGACTATCAAAGAAGATAAGGTGGAAGTGGTAATTATTTCCGGAGGGAGTTCAGTAGGGGTGAGAGATGTTACCTTAGAGGTGCTTAATAGATTGGGGAAACCCGGTGTGTTGATTCATGGAGTATCAGTAAAGCCAGGGAAACCTACTATACTTGCCATAGCAGACAACAGGCCGATATTTGGCTTGCCCGGTCATCCTATCTCAGCGATGATAATCTTTGACCTTTTTGTACGGCCTTTAATTAGCTGGTTACAGGGAGGAGAATATAATTATAATTTTGCCAAAGAAATAGAAGCAGAGTTGACCTGCAATATAGTTTCAGATTCGGGGAGAGAAGATTATGTACGGGTATTTTTATATAAAGAAGGTGAAAAATTTTATGCCATACCTATTCTAGGGAAATCAGGATTAATTTCTACTATGGTTCGGGCTTTAGGTTTAATAAAGATAGGATTAAATATCGAAGGATTAGAAAAGGGCAGCAAAGTAGTGGTTAAATTGTTTTGACATTTAACATGACACTCTGCGTTGAATCAAATAAACATGATGTATCGAATCTTTACTATATTAAATTAAAAACCATATTCGTATCTCGTATCTAGTATATCGTATCTCGTGAAGTAAGAAGTAATATGTAATAAATAATGTGTGATAGTTGTAGGGGTTTGATTTATCAAACCCGTTTTAGGTCGTATAAATTCGACCCTACACTAGATTTGTGGAAATAACATAAAACACAATAAACTGTAAACTGATAACTGAAAACCTGTATTTGACGCTAACGACTATTCACTATTCACTAACGACTAATTGGGGAAGGAAAAATTGATTTGAGAAGAAATATTTATTTAAGTAAATTAACTTTAAAAGAAGCTCAAGAAAAATTTTATAAAGCTTTGTTAAGATACAAACTTGCTCAGTCTCTAAAAGGGGAATTGGTTTCTACTGAAGATTCTTTAGGGCGGATTACCGCAGAACCAATTTTTGCCAAGATATCCTCTCCTTATTATCAGGCTGCAGCTATGGATGGAGTAGTGGTTAGAGCAAGGGATACTTATGAAACTTCCGAATCTTCTCCTATTACTTTAAAGATTAATCAAGACTTTCATTTTATAAATACCGGTAATCCCATACCTTTCGGTTTTAATGCAGTTATAAAGATTGAGGATATAAATCCTTTGAATGAATTTAAAGGAGAGAAGAACAAAGATATTTCTAATGATTTTACCGATGATTTAAAAGAAGAAAATATTAAAGAAATTAAAATATTTTCGACAGTTTCCCCGGGGCAACATATCCGCAACATTGGGGAAGATGTGGTAGCTAATCAGTTAATTATTCCCATAAATCATAAAATCCGTCCAGTAGATATTGGGGCTTTGTTGGCAGGAGGAGTAAACCAACTTCTTGTCCGCAGGAAGCCCAAGGTAGTAGTTATACCTACGGGTGGTGAATTGATTCCACCAGGGGAAGAAATTAGTCCTGGTAAAATTATTGAATATAATTCTAAAATAATTAAAGGTTTGATTTCCGAGTGGGGAGGAAAGGCAAAAGTATACAAAATTGTTAAAGACATCCCCGTAGATTTAAAGAAAATTTTGCTTAAAGCTGCCTCACAAAATGATATTGTAGTAGTTCTTGCCGGTTCCTCTGCTGGCTCAAAAGATTTCACTTCCGATATTATTAAAAGTATAGGTGATGTTTTGGTTCACGGAGTAGCTATTATGCCAGGGAAACCGACAATTTTAGGAATTATTGATGATACTCCTCTCATTGGGCTTCCTGGTTACCCGATCTCGGCAATCATTGCTGCGGAGCAATTTTTAAAACCTTTAATCTTCCGTAAATTAGGATTGACCGTAAAAAGGCGAGAAGAAATTAAAGTCCATATGGCCCACAAAGTGGTTTCTCATTTGGGAGATGAAGAATTCCTAAGAGTAAAATTAGGAAATATAGATGGGAAAACAATGGCTTATCCTCTTTCTCGAGGAGCGGGAGTGGTTACTTCTTTGGTAGAGGCAGATGCTTTAGTTCGTATTCCCTTGCTTAAGGAGGGGGTAGATTTTGGAGAAGAAGTAGAAGCTGAACTTTTAGAAGATTTAAATAGAATAAAGAACAATATCATTGTGACCGGTAGTCATGATTTAGTTTTGGATATTTTAAGAAATGAATTACAAGAAGAGTTTTCTGATTTTAATTTAGTGTCCTTTAATGTAGGAAGTATGGGAGGATTATTAGCCTTGAAACAAAAAAGAACCCATCTTGCCACCGCTCATCTATTGGATCCAGAGAGTGGAGAATATAATTTTCCCTATATAAAAAAGATGCTTCCTCAGAGAGAATTAATAGTTGTGAATCTAACATACCGAGAACAAGGGATAATGGTAAAAAGAGAAAATCCAAAAAATATCAAAGGAATAGATGATTTAGTTAAAAAGGATATAAAGTTTATTAATAGACAGAAAGGATCGGGAACCAGAGTTTTATTGGATTATCTATTAAAAAAGAAAGGCATTAATCCTTTAGATATTCAGGGTTATTCTAAGGAAGAGTACACTCATTTAATGGTGGCTTCTGCCGTAGCGGAGGGGAGCGTAGATGCAGGTCTGGGGATTTTGTCTGCTACCAAAGCCTTTAACTTAGATTTTGTGCCAGTGGCCAAAGAAAGGTATGATATAATTATACCTAAAGAGTACCACTCTTCATTAAAGATTCAAAAATTATTGACTATTATCAGATCGGAAAAATTTAGGAAAAAAGTCTTGAGTCTGGGTGGATATAACCTCTCTCAGAGTGGAAAGGTAATAAAAGAATGAATAAACTAATAGATAATTTGGGAAGAGAAATTTCCTACCTTCGGGTTTCTGTTACCGATCGATGTAACTATAGGTGCATTTACTGTAAACCCGAAGAACAATTTGAATTTATCCCACATGAAAAAATTTTAAGGTATGAAGAAATTGTAGAAATTATCGAAGAAGCGGTAAATTTAGGTGTTACCAAAGTCAGGATTACTGGCGGCGAACCTTTAGTCAGAAAAGGAGTAGTAGATTTTATAAAGAAATTAAAAGAGATTAAAAAACTAGAAGATATATCTTTAACCACTAATGGTTTTTTCTTAAGTGAATATGCTGAAAAATTAAAAGATGCTGGACTGAATCGAGTAAATATTAGTTTAGATTCCCTGCAGGAAGAAAAATATAAAAGAATCACTCGAGGAGGAAGTTTAGAAAAAGCATTAAAAGGAATCGATTCTGCTTTAAAGGCAGGATTACTGCCTATTAAAATTAATACTGTACTAATTAGGGGAATTAACGATGATGAAGTGGAAGATTTTGTAAGATTGACTTTGGGAAGACCATTAAATATTCGTTTTATTGAATTTATGCCCTCTGGAGAAGAGCTAAAAGATAATTATAGGGATAAATTTATTTCAGTTTTGGAAATTAAAGAGAGTTTATCGGAAAAATACTCATTTAGACCTATTGATATAAATTTAGGTAATGGACCAGCAAAATATTACCAGATTAAAGGCGGTCAGGGCACCATAGGTTTTATTACTGCCTTGAGCCAGCATTTTTGTAAAACCTGTAATCGGATAAGGTTAACTTCCGAAGGCAAACTAAGGCCTTGTTTGTTTTCGAATATGGAGGTTGATATTAAGCAGGCAATAAGAAATGCAAAAACCGATGATAAAATAATCAGGAGTAAAATAATAAGAAATAATATAGGAGAAGCAATAAACATAAAACCCGAAGGTCATAGATTAAATGAGAAATTCTCAAATAGAGACTCTTTTAAGATGTCTAAAATTGGAGGATAGCAAAATGAAAGAAAAAGAACTAAGCCATTTTAATAAAAACGGAAGAGCGCATATGGTGGACGTTGGAGGCAAAGAAGATACACAACGAATAGCTATTGCGGAAGGTTCTATAGTTATGCAACCAGAGACTTTGAAGCTGATTAAAGATAGAAAGATCGCCAAGGGAGACGTTTTGGCAGTAGCCCAGGTAGCCGGCATTATGGCTGCTAAAAAGACCAGCCAGATTATTCCCATGTGTCATCCTTTAATACTTACCAATGTGGATCTTAATTTTACAATCAATGAGAATGAAAATAAGATTATTATTCAATCTAAAGTCAAAACTATGGGCAAAACCGGAGTAGAGATGGAAGCTTTAACTGCAGTAGCGGCTGCTGGTCTTACTATTTATGATATGTGTAAAGCAGTAGATAGGGAGATGGCTATTAAATCGATATATCTTTTAGAAAAAAGCGGAGGCAAGAGTGGGTATTTTTCGAGACCATTAAAAAAGAGGGATTAAATATGCAGATAAACGATAAGGAGAAAGAAGATAAAATGGATAAAATAAAAGGAAAGATAGTTGCTGTATGTCGAAGTGAAAAGAAGGGAACTGTAAAAAAAGAGATAGCTGAAGGGCTATTAATCGAGAATTTCGGATTAGAAAAAGATGCTCATTCAGGCAAGCGGCACCGGCAGATTAGCCTTTTAGGAATCGAAAGCATAAATAAGATGCGTGATAAGGGTTACCAATTATCTTTTGGAGATTTTGCTGAAAATTTAACCGTGAAAGGTTTAATCCTATATAAACTTCCAATAGGCACAAAGTTAAAGATTGGCGAAGAGGTGCTATTGGAAGTTACTCAGATTGGAAAAAAATGCCATAATGACTGTGAAATAAGAAAAAAGATTGGAGATTGCGTAATGCCTCGAGAAGGGATTTTTACCCGCGTTTTAAAGGGCGGAAAAGTAAAAGCTGGTAATGAGATTGAGGTGCTTCCCGAATGATTAAAGTAGGGATTTTAACTATAAGTGATAAAGGGTCAAGAGGTGAGAGAGAAGATCTAAGTGGAAAAGCAATCGAAGAAATAGTCAAGAAGATTAATGGAGAAGTTAAATATTATCAAATTATTCCAGATGAAAAAGATATTATTCAAGAAGAGTTAATAAAGGCAGTTGATAAATTACATCTCGATTTAATTTTAACTACCGGAGGAACAGGTTTAGCCAAAAGAGATGTTACTCCGGAGGCTACTTTGGCGATAATCGAAAAAGAAGTTCCGGGGATTAGTGAAATCATCAGAAGCGAAAGTTTCAAAAAGACAAATCGAGCGATATTATCTCGAGGAATGGCAGGGATTAGGAAAGAAAGTTTGATAATAAATTTACCCGGCAGCCCTAAAGGAGTAAGAGAATCTTTAGAAATAATATTAGAGGCATTGCCACACGGTATAGAAATTTTAAAAGGCCAAGCTACTGAGTGTGGAAGAAACGATTAAGAAATTAGGTGAAAATTAATGAAAGTTATATTTTTAGGTACCAGTTCAGGCATGCCTACTTTGGAACGCAATGTATCTTCTATTGCTCTTGTTTTTATTAATAAAAACAAACTATGGTTATGGGATTGTGGAGAAAGCACTCAACAGCAGATTCAAAAAGCCTCTTTGAAATTATCTAAATTAGAGAAGATTTTTATTTCTCATTTACATGGGGATCATGTATTTGGACTTCCTGGGCTATTGGCTTCCCGGGGTTTAAGGGGCGGAAAAAAATCAGCAAAAAGTTCAAATATTTGGTCCAGAAGGCCTTGATAAATATTTAAAAGAAACCCTAAATATAACTAAAACCTATATTTCTTATGAAATTGAGATAAAAATTATTCCACCAAATTTATCAGCAGGAATCATCTGGGAAGATGAGGAGTATATAATTCGATACATAGAAGTAAATCACAATATTAAAACTTATGCCTATTCTGTCGAAGAAAAAAAGGACAGGAGTCATTTTTTAGTAGATAAAGCCCGCCGATTGAATATCCCTCCCGGTCCAATTTATCGTACTCTAAAAGAGGGCAAAACAGTTGAATTACCCAATGGAAGAATCTTTAAGGGTAAGGATTTTGTAAGCGAAATTAGAAAAGGGAGAAAAATAGTCTTTTGTGGTGATACTACCTATTGTGAAAATTTATTGCATCTGGCTAAAGGTGCCGATCTGCTAATTCATGAAACAACTTTTTCCCAACAGGAAGAAGACCTAGCTAAGAGAAATTTTCATTCGACTACCACAATAGCTGCCAAGGTTGCTAAAGAAGCCCAGGTTAAACAATTGATACTAACTCACATTAGTCCTCGATATAGCTCGAATAATAAGTTGGCAATAACCGAGAGTGGTTTACTTGTTGAGGCTCAGAGCGTATTTCCTGAAACTATATTAGCAGAGGATTTTATGGAATATGAGATATAAGAGAGAGTTATTGACAAGATATAAAAATAATTATTAAAAAACTTGAAATTTATCTTTTTTTAGGTTATGCTTTTGATGTCAAAATAATTTTTATTTTAATAAGAAGAATTATCTGATAAAATAGTCAAGAAATTATTAGCCGATAATTATAAAAGAAAATAAAAATTAAAGTGCTGTTGAATTTATACTTAATTGCCTAATGAATTTCAAAATCGGCAATTACAATAGAAGGAGGAAAATGTAAAATGAAAGCTGTAGTTGATAAAGATTTATGTACCGGGTGTGGATTATGCGAAGATACCTGTCCCGAAGTATTTGAAATGAAGGATGATATAGCGATAGTAAAGGTTAATAAGGTACCGGATGATTTGATAGAATCATGTAAAGAGGCTGCCGATGGTTGTCCGGTAGAAGCCATAACTTGTGAGTAATAAGTAAGAAATAAATAATATAGATAAAAAAGGAGCAGATTTTGTTTTGAATCTGCTCCTTTTTTATTCTAATAATTAGTATAATTTAAGTATAGGAATTTCCTTCTTCTGTAAGTCCTAATTAGTGAATAGTAATAAAACGAAAAACGCAAAGCTAAATTCGCATCTCGTATCTTGCGAATAAAATAGAAGCCAGGAGCCAAGTTCGTATCTCGTGAATCGTATCTCGTTAAGAACTAGTTATCCGGTTACCGGTTGTATGTTTATTTAGTTAAGGGAATAAAATCAAAACAATTAACTAGTTAACTAGATTGATTGAGTAGCTGGATATTTAAATTAACTTGCATCTTGCAACTGTTAAATGAAAACCTGTATTTAATGCTAACGACTATTCACTATCGACTAATTTATATACCCTTGCTTCATAAGGACGTAGATATGTACTTTTAATATCTTCTTTTTCTTCAACATTATAATTACTGATTAGTAGCTCTTTTTCTTGGTAATTAATATTTTCTGGAAGATTAAAAATTGTTTGGCTGGAAAAGAAGTTAAGAATAATTAGTAATCGGTCCTGATTAAGAGTGCGTAAATAACTATAAATATGTTTATCATCTTCTAAGATAAGCTGATAATCTCCATAGATCATAATTAAATTTT
>NCRO01000143.1 GCA_002849045.2 Candidatus Sediminicultor secundus | reverse complement strand
AGTGTGTATAAGAGACAGCCTCAAATAGTTCCGCAGTACTTTGAAGCGCGTATTCGCCGTCTTGTAATTTGATGACCTCAGCTGAAACTATTCTACCGATCGGAGGGCGTCGGATATCATGTTCAATATTCATGGGCAAATATTGTTCCTTGATTTGACGAGCTGCGTCTTCGAGTGCATCAGGATGTATCATGTCTCCATGAAGATCGACATGACTCGTAGCCATGATCTTTTGAATCCTTTTCATTTTATCCTCCTAGATACGGCAATGGCGGCTAACTTAAAATAACCGAATTACTTCGTTTATGATAATAAATTGGCTTGTTTTGTAAGGGTATCTTTATTTTTCACTTAATAAATCATTATTAAACTTAATTATTTTAAAACTTTCTACATTCATTATACGACAAATTTTTTAAAAACCCTCTTTTAAAAAAAATATTTTAATCTGAGTATTTTACTAATACCATTGTAACCCTTATAAATAAAAGGTTTTTATGATTTTTGAAGATGTTCATATACTGCGTATATAGAGAAATTTTGAGGGGTCGCTTATGATTATACGTAAAGGGGTAAAAGACCTCTCTTAAAATCAAAATATGAAGGTTTATTTTTTGGTAATCTTAATAAAAAACCTCCGCTCTTTTAAGGCAAGGATTTTAAAAAGTGTTCTTTTATTTTATTTGATAAAGAATTGACATTATAAATAAATGTTATAAAATATAATTATCGATAAACTTCTTTAAAAGAGGGAAAAATGAGAAAAGAAAAAAATAAAAGATTCAATGTCCATTTTGAATGGAAAGTAGATTTAACGGGAGTAATTATTATAATAGCACTTTTGGCGTTTTTTTGGTCTACAAATAATAATATAAATAGCATGAATGAGAGGATAGATGTAGTATATGAAGTACTAATTAAATCAGGTAGGGACATAGTAGATATGAAAGAAGGAATAGAAAATCGTTTTACCAATATTGAGAAAGGGCTTGCCTTTATTGAACGAGGGATAAATTCTTTACAACCTCGTGATGACTCATTAAAAGAAGGCGAACCTCCTACCGAAACAAGTCCTTATCAAGAAGGCGAACCTCCTACCAGGATAACTCCTTATCAAGAAGGCGAATCAGGTCAAAAAACAACTCCTTATCAAAGCCCTTAATCAATATAGAAATAAATATCAGGTTCAGAAATTAAAATTATAGATTGAGCTAAATAACTATTTCTACCTAATAAATATAATATTAGAGTGGTTAAATAAATAAAAGATTCAACTAGTAATACAAAAAAGCAGATTTTCTATCCCCTACCCTTTTGGTTGATTAGGGTTAT
>NCRO01000142.1 GCA_002849045.2 Candidatus Sediminicultor secundus | reverse complement strand
TTTTTTTTTCCAATTTTCTCCTACCTAATACTAATACTACAAAGGTTTTAAAAAATCCTTCTTTTTCAAAAAATAAAAAAGCCCTTCAGCTAAATGCCAAAGGGCTGGAAATTGTCAGCTCCCCCTATTGGACACGTTTAGAACTTTTTGTTGGGGTGAGCTTATAGAAGAACTGCAAAATATCTATAAACCAAAGGACTTAATTAATGTTCCAAGATGTTCTACATAAAGTACTTTATTGCTTCTTTTCTTTATAGAGTAACGCTTATACATCCTACTCTTATTCTAACTATATATTATCAAGGTAAGTATTATTATTTTAAGACAAAGCATATGACTAAGTTGTACGAAGTAGGTTGAATAACAATGATGTGCCTCTACCGTTCTTTAATAAAGTATCTCATTATGGGTCGAGTCTCTGACCGCCGGAGCACTTCTACAAATCCTGCCTTGCGAAAAGTAGCCGCCAAGCCAGTAAAAGCAAAGGCGTCGGGCATGCTGGTTTTCTTTGGTTCTACCGGATATCCTTCAACAATCATTACCTTACACTTCTTAGCGTATTTTACAGCAGCTTTTAGCAACTTCACCGTAACTCCCTTACGTCTAAACAGCTTCGCGACAAAAAAGCAAACAACAGACCAAACAGGTTCGTCGTCAATTCTCTTTAATATCCGAGATCGCTCCAAAACCAAATATGTTTCTCTTGGGGCAATCGAGCACCAAGCGATGGGTTGATCATTGGCATAGGCTAATAGACCTGGAATTTCACCTGAATTAACTATTTTTCTAAAGTTTTTCTTGTTCTCCTGACCTTTTTGTTTTTCGAATTGGGATCGTTTTAATCGCCACCACATACACCAACAACCACCACAAGCTCCTCGTTCACCAAACAGTGCTTCAAGATCCTTCCATCGCTCAGGCGTTAGCGGATGGAACTCCAAAATTGATGGTAATACTGTCTCAGAAAACAAGTCTTTCCTCCTTCCTATTTCACACAACTAATTCATATCCGAATTAAATTTGGATATCCTTTAATATCTCTAATACCACAAATCTTTCAAAAATCCTTCTTTTTTTAAAAAAATCCCAATAAAAAAGCCCTTCAGCAAATGCCAAAGGGCTGGATATTGTCAGGCTCCCCCAAACAAAACGATTTTCGAACTTTTTGCATGAGTGATGAAACTG
>NCRO01000141.1 GCA_002849045.2 Candidatus Sediminicultor secundus | reverse complement strand
TAAGTTACTTAATTACTGAGCATAAACAACCGTCCCCTGTTCCTTTTTTTAAAATCGTTTCATTAATATAATAAGCAACTGGTGAAAAATTATCAGTTAAAATTGGAATATCCGCATCAACTGTCCTTTTCCATAAATGCTGTAAATATTCATTTAGCTTTGGATCACTGTTATTAAAAGTTTGATCTTTTTCAGATTTTATGGCTACTCTAATTATGTTTTTATCTATATTGCCATTACCCGAACTTGTCACAGGAAATAAATAAACTTGTGGGAAAAGGCTTTTATATGTTGCGTATTCTGCTCTTAGAAATTTACCTTTTTCACCTTCTATCGCTGAAATAATGTTTAATATAACAACCCCATCATCATTCAAAATATTATATTTTTTTTTGCACCGCTTCTTTTGTGGTTAATTGGTATGGCAAAGAATGAAGAGAATTAAAAGCATCTCCAAAAATTGCATCATACTTTTCTTGTGTTTTGTTTAAAAATACCCTTCCGTCTTCATGATAAATAGTTAACCTTGGACTTTCTTCTAATCTAAAGTATTTTTTTGCGAGCTCGGTCACCTTGGGATCAATTTCAACTACATCGATTGTTGCCTCGGGATATTTATGCAAAAAGTCTTTGGGATATGAATACCCTGCACCGCCAAGCATCAATGTTTTTTTAAAATTCGGATTAAAATGTTTTGCTAAATGATAATATTTTGTGTATTCGTTAACTAATTCGTCACTATCTAAAAACATCGACGAATTATTCTCGTTGTTGATTCCCATCATTTTAACTATCTTATTTGTCCTATAATCAATGCGATCATAAATCCAAATACGGTTATAGGCCGTATCAACATCTATAAATCCGCTTTTGGGGAGCATATAATTAAGTCCACTAATTACAAACCAACCAATAACAACAATAGCAAAGACAGATAGCTTGATCCAAGTGCCTTTTTTTGCAGAAAGTACCAATGAAATAA
>NCRO01000014.1 GCA_002849045.2 Candidatus Sediminicultor secundus | reverse complement strand
TAGCCGAAGGAGTCATCAAAAAGATGAAGAAAATTCTTTTTACGACAAATCCCTAAATAAAATATGTAGAGATAGAAAAAACTGACCCTACTTTTTATGCAGAAATAGAAAGGGGTATTGTTTTGTGGTAATGATAGGATAGCGAAGAGGGGATTCAGATTTAAAATTGCACTCGGTAAAGGGTTTCGTTATAATGTAATAAATTAAAAGAATTGTCTCAAACATTAAAGGTAGATCAATATTGAAGATTCCTAAGCTGTGTTGCAGGCGAAAAGGTTGATCGATCCGGATTTACCAATTGATATTATTTTACATACACCAGGAAAAGAAACGGGGGACGGTTCCCTGTTCCTAGAATATGTGTTACTAAAGTATTAACTGAAATTTGAAAGAGGATATTTCTATGTCTGAAAAATTTAGAGACTTTCTTAAGGACAGTATTCGGAAAACGATTGATTTTTCGACCACAGACCAGAGCAGAGGTATCAAACCACCACCGGCAGAAAAGCCTTGTAATCCTGAAGATAGAAAAATAAATCTCGTCAAACCGGGGGATTGGAAATCAATTCATGAAGTAAGTGTCGAGGCTGCGATTGCTCAAAGGAAATCGAGAAGGTCTTACACTGAAGATACAATAAAACTCGAAGAACTTTCTTTTCTTCTATGGGCAACTCAAGGTCTTCGAGAAAAAAGATCTGCAACTAGAAATTACAGAACCGTGCCTTCAGCCGGATGTAGACATGCTCTGGAAACCTATATTGCGGCTTTCAAGATTGAGGGGATTCCCAAGGCGATTTATTGTTATTTACCGATGAGTCATCAACTGGTTGAAGTGGCTAAACACAAACATCTTGAGGGGTTACTAACCCAGGCTGCCCTTGGTCAATCATTCGCTGGCAAAAGCGCAGTGACCTTTATTTGGACGACGATACCGGCACGCATGGAATGGCGATACGGCAGGGCATCTTACAAAGTGATAGCCCTGGATGCCGGCCATGTTTGTCAAAACCTCTACCTAGCGTGTGAAGCAATTGGTGCTGGGACTTGTGCTATTGCTGCTTATGATCAGGAATTTGCAGATAGCGTTCTGGGGATTGATGGTGTGGAGGAATTTACCATTTATATGGCGCCCGTTGGAAAAGTTCAATAAAAGATTAAAAAAATATAAAGAGATATCATTAGATAACGAAGCTAATATTTAATAATGCTGAAAAGCGATTAGAAAATACGGGTTATAAGACGCGGCAAACTCCCTTTGGGTATTTTTTAGATTTGGATTTAAAAGCACCCGGTAAATCTTTAGCCAGAATCTTTAAGGAATTTTAGCTAAAAAAGAGGGTTTTTCATTGTTTTTGTGGTATAAAATGTTAGAAAATTAAAGAGTTGAGGTTATTTTATGAAAAAGTTAATTATAGTTTTTATGTTAGTATCAGTTTTGGCTTTAACAGCAATTGTCTCCTATGCACAGGAGGAAAATTCCTATGAAGAGTTTAAGGAGGTAGGGAATGAAAAATCCACATACACTCATTATTTCTTTGGTCTTGATTATTATCTTTGTAGCTTCGGGCAGTAGTGTCAGTTTTAGTCAGGATAAATCAATAGAAGAACTGTACTTTCAGGGTGTTTATTTATTAGAAAATGAAAAGCAATACGAAGAAGCGCTTACTTATTTCCAACAGGCTATCGAATTAGACCCGGGTCACGCAGAAGCTTATTTCCAAATCGGAAAAATATTTAGAAATACTCGTCAATTTGAAAAAGCAATAACCCATTACAAAAATGCTATCAATTTAAGATCTAATTATAGTTCCGCTTATTACGAATTGGGGCTTTCCTATCTGGAGCTTCAAAAAAAGAAGGAAGCATTGGAAGCCTTTAAACAGGCCATTCGCAGTAAGCCAGATTTTGCCAGTGCCCATTATGGCCTGGGATTGGCGTATAATGAATTAGAAAGATATAATGAATCTATTGCTGCCTTTCAGCAAGCTTTACTACTTGACCCCGATGATGCTCAAACTTATTATGGTTTGGGAATTACTTATGAGCAAATCGACGAGTATCAGAAATCAATTGATAATTTTAAAAAAGCTGTACGTTTCCAACCGGATTATGGCAGGGCGTTTTATCATTTAGGAATGAATTACCAAAAAATGGAAAAACATCCTGAAGCTGTCGAAAACCTGGAAAAGGCTGCAAATTTCCTACCCGATTCCGCTGATGAAATTTATTACACCATAGGCATGATTTACCGGAAAATGGAAAATAATGAAGACGCCGCTATCGAAAGCTTTAAAAAAGCAACTCAAAAGAATCCCCAATATGCTGATGCTTTTTTCTATTTAGGATGGCTCCATAATAAAAAAGGGAATTATGAGAAAACCATAGAGGCTTACCAGGAAGTTATTCGGATCGATCCTGATTACACTTATATTTATTATAATTTAGGGTGGGCTTATGGAGAACTGGAAAAATATCAGGAAGCTGTTGATGCTTTTAAGGAGGCGGTTAAACAAAATCCGGAAGATGCAGATTTTCATTATGGACTGGGATGGGCGTACAGCCAATTAAAGGATTATGACAAAGCTATTGAAGCCTTTGAACAGGTTATACGTATCCAGCCGGATTATACTTTTGCCCACTATAGCCTGGGAATGATTTATCTGGTTCAGGGGGATAAAAATGCTGCCCTGGACGAATATAAAATTCTCAAAGATTTAGATCAGGAGACAGCAGAACGATTATTTGATATGATTTATAAATAAAATATCAAGGAGACGGACCCTTGATATTCTATAATATTTATTAAGCGAGATTATGAATGATAGAAAAGATAGTCAAGTATAAGCATATTATTTGGGATTGGAACGGAACATTGATAAATGATGTATGGTTAGTAGTGGAAATAATGAATAAGATGTTAAAGAAACGCAACTTGCCAAGGATAGATTTGAAAAAATATAGGGAAATTTTTGATTTCCCGGTAACAAAATATTATTCAAAACTTGGATTTGATTTTTCTGATGAATCATTTGAAAAGCTTACTAATGAGTTTATAAGCGAATATTACCAACGTTTTAATGAGTGTAAATTATTTGATGAAGTAAAAGAAGTGTTAAAAAAGATAAGAGATAGGGGAATATCTCAATCAATTTTATCTGCTTCAAAAGAAGATGTCCTTATGGAAAAGATTAAATATTATGGTATTGATAAGTATTTTAGTAAAATAATAGGTTTGGAAAACCACTATGCCGAGAGTAAAATTGAAAGAGGAATAAAATGGATAGCTGAATTAAATTTAAATCCGCAAGAAGTACTTCTTATGGGGGACACTATCCATGATTACGATGTTTCAAAACACATTGGCTGCGATTGTCTGCTGATTGCAAATGGACATCATAATTATGAGAGGCTTGCAAACCTGGGGATTGATGTAATAGGCACATTAAAAGAAATAAATCAAATTTAGGTGTAACAGGTAAATAAAAAAGGGACGGGCTACTTTTTCGTATATTTTTATTTTAATATTTTACGAAAAAGTAGCCCGTCCCTTTTTTATTGTTAGTATTATAATAAATACCTTAGGAAGAGATAGGCTGAAGATAGAATAATAGACATTAACATTATCGGAAGGCCGATTCTAAAAAAATCCTTGAAGGTTATTATCCGACCCTGTCTTTTTAATATATTTACTCCTACTAAATTAGCAGCTGCTGCTATAAAAGTTCCATTTCCTCCCAGACAGGCACCCAAGGATAAAGCCCACCAGACAGGGTTGAGGTTAAATGAAGTTGCTGCCCCGATATTATGAATTACCGGAACCATAGAGATGGTATAGGAGATATTATTAATAAAAGAACAGGTGATTCCCGAGACCCACAAAACTGCCATAGTGGTAAGGGTAAGGTTTCCTTTAGTTAGAGTAATGATTTTATTACTCAGCCATTGAATGATTCCCACTTTTTCTACTCCTGCTATTACCACGAAGAGTCCGATAAAAAAGAAGAGGGTAGACCACTCTACTTCTAAGAAAGTTTCTGCCGGGTCTATGTTGCTGACTAAAAGCAAGAGAGTTGCTCCTGCCAAAGCCACTGTAGCCGCTTCTAAACCCAAATTATGATGGAAGATAAAGATTGATATGGTTAATAAAAAGACCATTAAAGATTTTTTTAATAATACGGGGTCTTCAATTGCTTTCTTTTCATCGAATTTTTCTACTTTCTCCCAGGCTTCCTTAATATTTTGAGACATTTCCTTTTTATAAAATAGCCTGACAAAGAACGGCAAGAGAATTAATAAAATCAGGACGAAAGGAGCAAGATTTATAATAAAATCCATAAAAGACAGATGGGCTGCGCTTCCGATTATTATGTTAGGAGGGTCACCGATAAGGGTTGCCGCTCCTCCTATGTTAGAAGCGAATATTTCAGATAGCACCAGAGGCACGGGGGATATTTCTAGGTTTTCACAGATAGCCAAAGTTATAGGGACAATTAATATTATGGTAGTGACATTATCCAGAATCGAGGATAGGATTCCGGTAATAACACTCAGAAAAAATAAGAGGTAAAAGATATTTCCGTGAGCAAGCTTAGATATTTTGATTGCCAGATATTGGAATAAGCCGGTTCTTTTGATTATAGAGACCATAACCATCATTCCGGTAAGTAGGCCGATAGTATTAAAGTCTATGGCTAAAAAAGCCTCCTGTTGCGTTAATATTTTTAACAGTATGAAAAGAAGAGCACCACTTAAAGCAATCACCGTGCGGTTAATCTTTTCCAGGCTAACAAATATAAGAGTAGTTATAAATATTGTTAGGGCTATAAGTGTTTGATTCATTGATTATTCCTTCCCCGATCTAATCTTCTTCCATTGCATTTTTACATAAAGATGAAGGAGTTAATATGCCTACTAATTTCCTCTCCCTTACCACAGGCAAAATTCTAAGACGCTTTCTAAACAGTAAGTTTGCTGCTTCAGTTCGACTGGTATCCTCTTCTACCGTAAAAACTTCTCTGGTCATAAATTCTTTTACCGGAAAGTGAGCAATCTTTTTAGCTTGCTGGGAAAACTGATCGAAATCGGGGATAAAAGATGGATTTTGTAATTCTTTATAGTAGCCAGGCAAGCAGGCCTTGGCAATATCGCTTTCCGTGATTATTCCAATGACATTTTGATTATTATCTACTACCGGTAATCCCACCATACGCTGTAGGCTCATAATCTTTACGGCCTCTTTTATAGGGGTATCGGTAGATACGGAAGTTAGGTCCAGAATCATAACTTCTTTTATTTTCAAGGTTATCCCCCCTTAATTAAAAATCTTTCTTAATTATATTCCTTTTTATGTTTTTCGCAAGCCCGAACAGTCGTTAGTCGATGGTCGTTAGTGTTTAGTGAAGAAAATACAGAGAATAAATTCAAGATACAAAATGAGATCGCTTTGATCGTTTCGCTCACTCGCAATAACATTATAGATGGGATAGGCTCTTTTCCTACGAATTGGTCAATTAACTCGTATTTTGTATCTTGCATTTAAAACTAACGACTAATAACAAAGTGTTTCAATAAAAAATAAAAATTTTATCTAATTTTTATAAAAAAAAGAGGGTTTTTAAAAAATTTGTAGAATTAATTAATATAAAGAAAATACGCAATGAATTCAAACTTGAAGAAAGGAGG
>NCRO01000140.1 GCA_002849045.2 Candidatus Sediminicultor secundus | reverse complement strand
ATGGTAAATTATCCGTCAACCGATTGAATTAAACCTGTTTTTGGTTGTCATAGGGATGGTTGTGATAGTTCAATAATTCGGTAACTTTTTCTCACTTTTTATAAGAGGGCTGACAAGTCATAAGTCCAGAGGTTTTTAATGTCTTATCGAATGGTTAGAATATTGTAGGAAAGAGTATTTTAATGCACTTTTACCATATCTAAAATCCTTTATTTTACAAGGTTTTCAAGAAGGTATTTTCCCACAGGTTTTACACATTTTCCCCATTTGTTAAGTAAGTATTGTTAGTAATAAGCGCATTGCAATACACCCCTACACTACATTTATTATCCCTGCTTAAACTTCTGTGATTGCGAAGGGAGCACTCAAATAATGTTGAGTGCTCCCCGCGGCAATCTCATCTCGCAACTATTTTTTAAAAAAAGAAGGGTTTTATATGCTTTTTGTCGTATTAATATTAAGATGTAGAAAAATTGAAAAAGACTAATTCTTTTAACCATTGGTAGTGATTCAATAAGGTAAATCTATATTCTTGAAGTGTGACAAAGAGACGTCCACTTGACAGCATAGAAAATGATTAAACATGATGAATAAGTGAAAAATTTTAATATACACATGACTTTATTAAGAATATAAAAAAATTCACTAACTATCTATAAGGAGAGATTAATATGCCAGGGCCAGGTGCGTATTTTTTTGGTGAGGAAGAAAGAAAAGAATTGTTAGATGTAATGGAGACAGGATATTTATCAAGATATGGCAAGGAAGACGATCCAATGTTTAAGCATAAAGTAGTAACATTTGAAAAAGAATTTGCAAAATATATTGGGACACGAAATGCAGTAGCTGTAAATGGAGGTACTGGTGCTCTTATCACAAGTCTGGCAGCCTTGGGTATTGGACCAGGAGATGAAGTTATAGTACCAGGTTATACATTTATCGCTTCAATTTCTTCGATTATCTATGCCAAAGCTATACCTATTTTAGCAGAAATTGATGAGTCTTTAAATATTGACCCGAAGGATATTAGAAAAAAAATTACTAAAAGAACAAAAGCTATTATGCCTGTCCATATGCTTGGTAATCCATGTGATATGGATAGTATTATGGAGATTGCAGAGGAATTTGGCCTCTATGTTGTTGAAGACAGCTGCCAGGCTCTCGGAGCAACCTATAAAGGGAAAAAGCTTGGTTCATTAGGTGATATAGGGGCTTTTTCCTTAAATATTTATAAAACTATAACCACCGGTGATGGTGGTGTTGTCGTTACCGATGATGATAATTTATATGAACGTGCTTTTGGATTTCATGACCAGGGTCATAAGCCATATAGAATGGGGTTGGAGATTGGTCATAGGAGTTTAATTGGAATGAATTTAAGAATTAATGAGCTTACCGGTGCTGTTGCTCTAGCTCAGTTAAGGAAGACAGACAATATTATATCCATGCTTCGTGATAAAAAAAGAAAATTAAAGAATGCCATTTCAGGAAATAAAAAATTAGGATTTAGAAAAATAAATGATGAAGGTGAAATTGCCACATTATTAACATTACTTTTTAAAGATAACAAAACTGCAGAAAAATTTGCTACTGAACTGGGTACAAAAACACTCGCTCATTCAGGGTGGCATGTTTATAATCATATGGAACAGATATTAGATAAAAAGACGGTAACGAAATATCAATGCCCTTTTGCCTGTGAAAGATATGGACAAGAAGTAAAATATTACAAACATATGTTACCCAGAACTGATGAAATACTTGGGAGGGCTGTAAATATAAGTGTAGGCGTTGTTGACCCGGGTATTGGTGCAGGTTTCGGAATAACAGTACTTTCAGATGATAAGGAAATTGAACAAGTTGCAGATAAAATTAATGCAGTGTAGATGTCAAGGGGATGGTCCCCTGACACGTAAACCCGCGGACCGTTATGCGACCCTTCGCTCAACTTGGGCGTTAATGCTATAAATTAAGGAGGTAAAATGAAAATTTTGGTTCTCTATTTTTCCAAGAGTGGAAACACAAAAAGATTGGCTGAGGCTGTAGTTGAAGGTGTCAATGCGATTACAGGGGCAGAAGCTGTATTAAAAAAGACAGATCAGGTTACAAGAGATGATTTTCTGGAAGCAAGCGCGATCATAGCCGGTTCTCCTGTATATTTCGGGACAATGGCTGCTCAATTAAAACAAGTATTTGATGACTTTGTCAGTATTAGAAAGAAGATGGAGAATAAAGTTGGGGCAGTGTTCACAACATCAGGAGATGTTACTGGAGGAAAAGAAACTACCATGTTTTCCATCATTCAGGCCTTTATGATTTATGGTATGATCATCGTTGGCGATCCCATGGTTGCAACTGGACATTACGGGGTTTCATGTATGGGCAAGCCTGATGAAAAAACCATGGAACGGGGCAGGCTTCTTGGAAAAAGAGTGGCCGAACTTGCCCTTAAAGTTGTAAAATAGTGAGAATTTTAAAACCCGATTGCAACATTTGGAAAAGCTAAAGGTTCTTTTGGAAGTAAAAAGATTTGACCCCAAGAATTCACTCTTAAAGCCGAAAGGAAGGCCTAGGAAGAAAGTTAATAAATAGGTGCCTCTATTATTCTAATTTTATATTAGACCTAGTATTGTTGAAAGTCAGTGGCAAAAAACAAAAAAGGAGGACCAGTTATTATGCGGTTTATTATTAAATTATTTCAATTCCTGGTTTTTCTGATCATTCAAATTCCGTTTATCCCTCTTGTCATTATTGGTTCTATACCGATGCTTTATAAAGAGATGAAGGTCAGTAAGAAGCTTGGAGTATCTTTTACTGCCGGACAGGCAATACAAAACCGTTGGATAATGCATTATTTCAGGACACGAGATGATGAAGCATCAGTAAAGTTTGTTAAAGAACTTCCCATAGAATCACACTACGGATTTCTGGGTTTTATGGGGGCCGCCATCATTGCCAACCGGATATGCGGTTATAAACCATCTCTTGCAAGTATCCCCGAACCCGGTACAGAAACTTTGACCACTTTTGTAAATTCCCGAACAATGCATTTTGACCGAATCATGGAAAAGAATGTGAAACAGGCAGAACAGGTGGTAAACATGGGAGCAGGCTTTGATCTGAGAGTATTGAAATATACCAAGGGAAAAGATGTGAAGGTTTTTGAACTGGACCAGGAGAAGACTCAAAATATGAAAATTGCAACTATGAAAAAGGCCGGTATTGAGCATGATTGGGTCACCTATATTCCGGTTGATTTCAATAAGGAATCCTGGGTCGAAAAACTGATAAAGAATGGTTTTGATAGAACTAAAAGAACATTCTTCTTATGGGAGAGTGTGGCATGTTACCTGGAAGAAGATGTTGCTAAGGATACCTTAAAGAGGATGGCTGATATAAGCGGGAAAGGGAGTATAATAGCTCAGGACTTCTATTCAAAGGTTTTCTTGAAAGGAGAAACCTCTCGTGCTATGAAAAAGAGTGCAGACCTGATGAAAAAGATGGGTGAACCCTGGATTTTCGGAATTGATATGACCGAAGATGCCAGGGGAAATATTGAATCCTTTCTGAAAGAATCCGGATTAACTTTGAAGGATTTTGTTCTGTTTGGAGAAAAAAATAAAACGAAAAAACCGTTCTATGCTATTGCTGAGGCTGAAAAAAGATAATTCTATTTTTTCTGAAGGGAAAACTTATATAGTGATTACAACTTTTAATATATAAATGAGGAATACTATGAAAATATTACTCTTTAGGCTATTAAAAATATGTGGGATTGCACTACTCATTTTATTGATTGGGTTAATTGTGTTCATATTTTTTACCGGACCAAAATTACCCGCTAACACTGATACGATTATTGAGAATGTCCTAAACACAGAGCTTCCTGAATTGGTAAAAGGAAAATCAGGATATGTAATCTCGGATGATCATAAGATTTGGTATGAGTCAATTACACCAAAAGATTCTAACAAAGGGGTAATTTTATTATTCATGGGGATGGCAACTGATGCATTGGGGTGGCCACCAACATTTATTGATAAATTAGTAGATTCTGGTTATCAAGTAATACGGTATGACTATAGAGGGACAGGGCAGTCTGATTGGGTTGAAGGCTGGCAGCAGAAACCCTATTCAGTAGCAGATTTATCAAAAGATGCAGAAACAATTCTTGATACACTGAACGTTAGTAAAGTACATCTGGTTGGACTATCGTTAGGTGGTATGGTTGCTCAAGAATTTGCAATTGAGAATCCGGACAAAACGCTAACCTTAACATCAATAATGTCTTCCGGAAATATTGTAGACAAAGAATTACCAGAAGCATCTAAAAGTATTGTATTTGATTTTACAAAAATTGGAATTAAATATGGAATATTTCAGAGTGAAAAGAACACAATAAAATTAATTTTATCGGCAAAAATGATTCTTCGCGGAGATGCACAATATGACATTGATGTAAAAGGAACAGCTGAACAAGTCCTTTATAATTTAAGGAAACGAAAAGGCTACAACCCAGATGCATCAAGACAACATGATCAAGCTGCTAATCTATGGGGTTCTCGTTATGATGAATTGAAAGATTTAAAAATTCCGGTATTGATTATTCATGGACTAAATGACCCATTCGTATCAATTGAACACAGTAAAAAATTAGCAGCTGTAATCCCAAATTCAAAGACAAAATGGTTTAATAATATGGGGCATGATTTACCTTCAAACCTCATTGATTCAATAACTAGGGAGATTATTTTAAACTTAAAATGAAGACTGACAAATAGATAAGATTGTCACGGGAACGGTTCTTTTGACAATAAAATGTGATAGTGGACGTTGCGCTAGCTCAATAATTCGGTAACTTTTTCTAACTTTTTATAAGGGTTCTGATAAGCCCAGGTTCTCAACGTCTTCTCATTTTCTCTTCTCTTTTAATTTTTTAAAATTAACAGCAACAACAGCAAATTTTTTTACTACTTGTTGTTGTTGTATTGGTATTGTTATATTGTTATTGTTAGTAGGTAATTTTTACCCTATGTTAGGAGTAAATTTTTCCTCTATATAGGGGAAAATATTACCTATTAGTAGAGTATTTTTTACCTCCTTTTCTGCCTAATTTCAAACGAAAGAAGATTATTTGTAAAATAAAACCAAAGTCTCAGCATTTCCTTTTACTTGTAACTTGTACCCTGTAACTTGCAACAGATAACATGAATATTTGACCGAGCGACTAACAGACAGATAAACTATATTTTCTTAAATTTTGCATCTCGTAACTATTTTTTAAAAAAGAAGGATTTTTTACACCTTTTGTCGTATTAGTATTAAGGTGTAGAAAAATTGAAAAGGACTAATTCTTTCAAACGCTAGGGGAGATACAATAAGGTAAATATATATTCTTAAAATATGACAAACGAAACGTCCCCTTGTCTTTTGTACGCTAAACTAATTTGTGTAGGAGGATCAAATGAAGACTCATCAACCGGAAGAAACAGGGATGTCATCGGTTCGATTGACTCGCATCAACAAAGTGATGCAGAAGTATCTTGACCAGAAAAAGCTTGCAGGGATGATTACTGCCGTATTTAGACGAGGGAAAGTTATACATTATGAATGCATGGGCATGAGGGACGTTGAAGAGAACAAACCCATGAAGTTTGACACTATCTTTCGGATTTATTCCATGACAAAACCGATTGTCGCTGTGGCAGTGATGATTCTCTATGAACAGGGGCATTTTCAGCTCTTAGATCCATTATCAAAATACATCCCGGAATTCAAGCATATGAAGGTTTTTGCGAGCTTAGGCGATAGTGGAATAAAACTCGTCGATCAGCAACACGACGTAACGATACGGGATTTGTTGACTCATACGTCGGGTTTGATATACCCGGATGAGACAACTGTTGGGCGAATGTACAAGGAAAAGAGGCAAGAATGGGACGCATTGACGCTGGGGGAATGGATTCCAAACCTGGTTGAATTGCCACTAGCTTACCAACCGGGAACCACCTGGTGTTATGGTTATTCTTTTGATCTCCTCGGCTATCTAATTGAGGTACTTTCCGGTATGACCTTAGATACGTTCTTAGAGCAAGAGATATTCAAACCTCTAGGCATGGTTGATACCGCATTTTTTGTACCTGAAGAAAAAATTGACCGCTTTGCCGCAATGTATACTGTTGATGACAATGGCAAACTAAAAACTATGGAGTCACCGGTTGAAAGCATCTTCGCAAAGCCAAGAGCTTTTCTTTCAGGTGGTGCGGGCTTGGTATCGACAATTGGCGATTTCTTACGTTTTTGCCAAATGCTACTGAATAAAGGAGTCTTCGAGGGAACGCAGCTGTTGAGTCGTAAAAGTGTGGAACTCATGACTCATAACCATCTGCCTAGTTCCTTATTACCTTTAAAGATGGGATCTGTTGAAATTGCCGGCGGCTATGGGTTTGGATTTGGGGTTGCAGTGCTCATGGACGTCCCTAAATCTGCGGAGTTGGGATCAGAAGGAAGCTATGACTGGGGAGGTAAAGCTACTACTAGCTTTTGGATCGACCCAAAAGAAGAGCTAATTGGTCTGATAATGACACAGTTTCAGCCATTTTCTTACTATCCGATTAGGGGTGAATTTAGGGTTCTCACATACCAGGCTATTATTGACTAATTGCATTAATGAAAAGAACAGCAGTGCAGAATACAGTTTGCTCTTTGCCATTGATGAAAATGAATATGAGTAAGTATTTATACTCCTTTACGATGGCATTACGGCGTCTAACTAGAATATAATAATCATTAGGAAAATTATTGAAATAGACCAGGCTTAAATGAGTTTTTTCCTAATCAGTAAAAAGGCGTCTCTCTCACTCCATTAACTCACCCTTATTAATAAAAATTACAGTTAGAAAGAAGGATTTTTTAAGTCTTTTGTCGTATTAATATTAAGGTGTAGAAAAATTGAAAAGGACTAATTCTTTTAACCGTTGGTGGCGATTCAATAAGGTAAATATATATTTCTAAAATATGATAAAGGAAAACGTCCCCTTGTATTTTTACAGTGAGCAGAGCGATTAAAAAAATCGAACGGGAAGATGAAATGTGTCATTGCAAGACCTGACCCCTTAATTCCCCTTTCTGGCCTATAACCTCAAACGAGCCATCAACATACTGGGAACAGAAGAGATATTAAGAAGATTAAGGCAAAGAAGGAAAGTAGTACTGGCATAAGTATTACTTTTACCTTTCACTAAGCTTATTTTATTATACAAGTCTAATTTTGGGTAAATGTGCCCAGCGATAGAGGTGTACTCTAATAAAGGTTAGGTAGTTTGAGTTTTTATGAAAAATGTTATAATTAATTTTCACACGCTCTGACGTCCCCTTGTCTTTTTCAACCGGGAGTTTCGCACCGGGAATGACTGGGGCGTTCGACGCGCAAGCGCTCGACGGTCGCCAAATAAAAGGAGGAACACAGCCATGACCATGGAAACCAGAACCTTGGGTAGGACCGACCTCGAGGTCGGTGTGATCGGGCTCGGCACTGAGCATCTGATCGATAACTGCGAGAACATGGACGGGGTGCTCGACCTGGCTGTGCCGGCCGGAGTGAACTATATCGATCTGGTCTACAACGACCCCTCGGACGCGCATTCCGATTATTGGGAAGCCATCGGCCCGGCCATTCGTCGTCATCGCGAACGCTTAGTACTCTGCCTCCACTGGGGATTCGTCTACCACGAACCGGTTGATCGCTGCCAGCGCTGTTTTGATCAGGCCCTCGACCGCCTGGGAAACGGCTACGCTGAGATCGCCATGCTCACCATGGTCGATACCGAGTCGTTGTGGCAGAACTGGGCGATGCAGGGGATCGAACGACTTGATCGGTACCGGCAAGACGGCCGCATCGGGTTCATTGGCCTCAGCAACCACGACCCCGCGGTCGCCCGCACGGCAGCCAAGTCGGGCTTGATCGATGTTCTCATGTTCCCGGTTAATCTCTACCAACACCACGGGGACCATGAGCGGGTGGCGCTTCTGGAGACCTGCGCAGAAAATCGAGTCGGCGTCGTCGCCATGAAGCCCTACTATGGTGGCGTGCTATTGCAGAGAGAGGGGTCTCCCACCGGCATCACGCCGGCCCAGTGCCTGCACTACGTCCTCTCACAGCCCATCGCCACGGCCGTGCCCGGCCCCCGGAATGTTGACCAAATGCGCCATGCCCTCAGCTACCTGATGGCATCTGCTGAGGAGAAGAGGGCCACCCCTCTGCACGACGAGCTAAAATATTGGCTACGGGGGCAGTGCGTGCGGTGCAAACACTGCCTCCCCTGCCCACAGGGCATCCCCATTCCCAGCGTCATCTACTATCTAAATTATGTCGAGTACTATGGACTCACGCCGTTTCACCAGAAATTTAACCGGGAGTTGTACCTCTCACTGCCGGCGAAAGGTTCAGATTGCATCAAGTGCGAGATTTGTATCGAGCGCTGCCCGTTTGATGTGGACATCATTGCCAAGATGCGCCGCGCGGTGGAGGTCTTTGAGACCGCAACATAGCTAATCGCTGCAGCCGACCGCCTAATCGAGAGTTTAATTATTGTCGGTCTTGGTTATGTATCGTGTCTTTGATTGTTGGAGAATACGGAGTCAGGCACGCACAAGTTCAAGGGGATGGTTGTACTAGCTCAATAATTCAGTAACTTTTTCTAAATTTTTATAAGGGGTTTGATAAGTCCAGGTTCTTAACGTCTTCTCATTTTCTCTTCTCTTTTAATTTTTTAAAATTAGCAGCAACAACAGCAAATTTTTTTACTATTTGTTGTTGTTGTATTGGTATTGTTATATTGGTATTGCTTAGTAGGTAATTTTTACCCTATGTTAGGAGTAAAATTTTCCTCTATATAGGGGAAAATATTACCTATTAGTAGAGTATTTTTTACCTTCTTTTCTGCCGAATTTCAAACGAAAGAAGATTATTTGTAAAATAAAACTAAAGTCTCAGCATTTCTTTTTACTTGTAACTTGCAACCCGTAACCTGAATATTTGACCGAGCGACTAACAGACAGATAAACTATATTTTCTTAAATTTTGCATCTCGCAACTATTTTTTAAAAAAAGAAGGGTTTTATAAACCTTTTGTCGTATTAATGTAAAGATGTAGAAAAATTGAAAAAGACTAATTCTTTTAGCCGCTGGTGGCGATTCAATAAGGTAAATATATATTCTTGAAGTGTGACAAAGTAACCGTCCCTGATATACAGGCCGGCCTCTGGGAACAAATGATTTTATAGAAAGACTTGAGGGGCAGCTTAAGAGACTTTTTAAGTTAAAGCCGAAAGGAAGGCCTAAGAAGAAAGTTAATAAATAGCTGTTTCTATTTATATAATGGAAAACCCGATTGGCAGTGGGTAAGAGAAAGAATTAAAAAGTATGAGAAGTGACAAGAAATAATCTGTTGGTTTAATGACAAGAATTATTTTAGTGTCGATTCGGTTTTCGAACTTTAGTTAAAAGATGTCCGGGATAGTCTTATAAAAAATTAATTAACAACAACAGCAACATTTTCTTTTTTTTGTTTTTGTTATATTGGTAATGTT
>NCRO01000139.1 GCA_002849045.2 Candidatus Sediminicultor secundus | reverse complement strand
GCTAAAACTACCTTACTCAGATACCAGGATACTTTACTCAAATTTGGTCTGATTAAAAATATAACCAGGGGTAAATCCACTACCGGTCATTATAGAAATAATATCTACCAGATTACCCCTCTTGAAGAGCTCAAAGAGCCTCCGGATCCGGACAAAATAATAGATTTTGTTGGTAGCAAAATGAAACCTGATAGGTATCAAAATGATACCTCTATTGGTAGCAATATGAAACTTTCTTTGGTATCAAATCGCTACCCTAACAATACCAATCTTAAACAGTACCAAGGCAACAACAACAAAGAGAGAGAAAATGCTGTTGCTGTTGTTGATTTTAAAAAATTAAAAGAGAAAGGAGAAGAAAAGATGCAAGCAGTTAGAGAACAGTTAAGGGATTTAGATATTGAGGGGAAATTTATTGAGCAATTACTAAAAAACTATCCCCCAAAAAAGATAGAGGAGAAAATAGATCTGCTGATGGAGAGGAAAAACATTAAAAGCCCTACCGGCTGGCTGAGAGCGGCCCTGAAGAATGATTATCGGGACCGGGAACAGGAAAGAGATGATGAAGAACCTTTAGAACAGGTATCTCGCCAAACTCCCCTCTCCCAGCTTAATTCCACGCCCTCAATGGAGAAGAAATTTAAAGAGACTATTGTAATAGACTCTCACCTATCACCGGAAGACGGAAAAATCCAATCCCGGGAGAGGGTTTTAAAGATGATCAGAAAGACCCGGAAAATGTTAGCCAACTTAAAAACAAAAGGAGGAACAAATGTCCGAGTTAAAATTTCTAATTAATAAAGCTAAACAAAAAGACTTAAAGGCAATGGGAGAACTGTTTAATAAATTTAAACCCTTGTTGAAATCAAGAGCCAAAAGATATTCCAGATGCGGCTTAGAATATGATGATGTCTTTCAGCAGGGGGCACTGCTATTTATTTTAGCTGTTTATGATTACAAAGAAAAAGGTAATGTTCCTTTTGCAGGTTATATAAAAAAGAGAATCAATTGGGGATTATATCTCTATAATCGCAAATATTTACAAAGAAAAGTAGAAATTTCTTTTGGTTTAAAACCAAAAGAACCCCACCGGTAGGACAGGCGTCTTCACAAGGAAAAAAGGGACAGGCACCTTTTTTATTACAAAAAGTAGCCAGTCCCCATTTTCCCGATTGGTCAACTAAACTATCTCACATCTTGTATTTTTTTAATTAACCTACTGGTTTATTTATTCTAACTAATCAATTTCTTGTCACTTACTATTACTTATTACGCAGTTAACCTGCTAGTTAATTGCAAGAAAGGAGAATATTATTGGATAGATTAGAAAATATCTTGATCAATGTAGACCTGAAAAAAGGTTATGAGCGTTTAACCAAAAGAGAAAAGAATATTATCATTCTTTATTATCTTGAGGGATATAAAGATGAAGAGATTGCAAAGATTTATGGTGTTTGCCAGCAAAACATAAATCGTCAGCGTAAACGTGGAATAGCAAAAATAAAAATTATTAATTATTTTTAAAATACCTGTAGTAAAATCACCCCTTTTTTGTATCTATATAAGTAGAGGGTGTAACTAGTCGTTAGTGAATAGTCGTTATTTAGGAAAAACAAAAAATCGAAAACTAGAAGTGTTCACTTACAACTTGTAACCTGAAACTTGCAACCCTATACCCTCAATTACACTTAATGGGAAAGGAGGTGAAAATAAATGGCCGTAGTAGTAACCGTCCCCCGTGATTCAGCTTTGCAGTTAAGATTGGTAGTAGGCAGTAACCCGGAAACCGGAGCACCTATCGTTAACAGCAAGACCTTTACTAAGATTAAATCTACTGCTATCGAACAGGATGCCTATGATGTAGCCACTGCTTTAGTGGGTCTGCAAAAGTATCCCCTTAATGAGATCAGATTCGAAAAAGAATTCCAACTAACGGAGTAGTAAATTTTTAGCCAAGCTAAAAACAGTAACCAGTGATGAGTAATGAGTGAAATGTGAAAAACCTAAAGGCCGAGAACCTATAAATATCATCCTGCGCATTACTTGTTACTTATTACTCATTACGCAATTAACTGACAGGTTAATTGCTAAGAAGGAGGTGAAAAACATACTTGCCACCGAATTAGGAGAAGAAACAAGCAGTCTCTAATACACATCTGAC
>NCRO01000138.1 GCA_002849045.2 Candidatus Sediminicultor secundus | reverse complement strand
TTATGAATGAGTAATGATAAAAAGGAGGGAAATATTAGAGAAACTAAATTATTAAGTATATTTTTGGTTTCCAAATTAAGGGAGGTGTAATTAGACTATGAAATTTAAAAAAAATTTAGTAATTTTATCTCTTATATTGATAAATGTTTTAGTATTAAGTTTAATTTGTTTAGCTTTAACTACAATTCCTATATCAGCAGAGGAGAAGGTCTATTATGTCGCTAAAAATGGCAGCGATAAGAATCCTGGAACTTTAGATTTACCTTGGTTAAGCATTCAACACGCTGCTGAGACAATGGTAGCAGGTGACACGGTTTTAATCAAGGCAGGGACTTACAAAGAAAGAGTTATCCCTCAGAATTCAGGGAGTGCTGATAATTATATTTTATATGCTGCATATACTGGTGATAGGATAACAATTGACGGGGATAGTATATCTTTGCCATCAGAGTGGGGCGGATTGTTTGATGTGTCCGATATGAGTTATATTAAAATTTCAGGGCTAAGAATAATAAACGCCGGTCCGAACGACAACAATGTTGGGATTTTGGTGGACAATTCGAGTCATATCATAATTGAGAAAAACTACACCTACAATACTGTTTCCTCCGGTATTGGTGTTTGGAATAGTGATAACATAATTATTGATGATAATGAGGTTGAGCTTGCCTGCAATGACGGTGAACAAGAATGTATTACAGTTGCTGTCACCGATACATTCGAAGTCAAGAATAATCATGTTCACCACGGGGGTCCTGGGAACATGGGAGGCGAGGGCATAGATGTAAAGGATGGGTCTTCAAATGGAAAAGTCTACAAAAATCATGTGCATGATATAAATAGGCTGGGTATTTATGTAGATGCATGGGATAAGCACACCTATGATATCGAGGTTTTTCAAAATATTGTACATAACTGTAGTGGTGATGGTTTTTGTGTAGTTTCCGAGGCAGGTGGTCTTCTTGAAAATGTCACATTTTATAACAATATTGCCTATAATAATGAAAACTGCGGCTTTACATTTGGCCATTGGGGAGAATCTGTACCATCACGTCCAATGAAAAACATTAAAGTGATAAACAATGTTTTTTACAACAATGGAGAAGGAAGTTGGGGAGGAGGAATATCTGTTGAGAGTCAGGATGCAGAGGATGTTGTCATAAGAAATAATATTTGTAGCCAGAATCTGTCATTCCAGATACAGGTAGAAATTTCTATCCCAAATCTTACAGTTGACTATAATTTAATTGACGGTTATCGCGGATATGATGATGAAATTTACGGTAGTGAATATTTAGAAGGTGATCCTATGTTCGTAAATCCTTCTGGGGCAGATTTTCATCTACAGGAAGATTCACCTGCAATAGATAATGGTTCTTCTGTTGATGCTCCAAATGATGATTTTGAGGGTAATCCACGACCACAAGGCGATGGATACGATATTGGAGCTTATGAAAGGTGAGAAAATAGGGAAGGGACAGAAAATAGGGACAGACACCTATTTTCTTGTGAATGTGGCAGGGGACAACTGTTGCAATAGCTCAATAATTCGGTAACTTTTTTGCGGACAACCTGTAGGATCTGAGGATTTTCTTAACCAGATAGTCAAGGCTTTAGGTATTATTGTAGATAGACGTCCTAAAGGAAGACTTCGTAAAATGGAAAGCTAAACCATAGAAAAAAATAGGATGTCCCTATTTAAAATTAAAATATAACATGTTCTTATTTAAAATCAAAAGAAGGTGAAAAAAATATGAAAGTTCCTGAAGTTACACTGGATAAGATAAAAGATGCCAGGGCAAGAATAAGAGATAAGGTGAATAAAACACCTTGTAATTATTCATTAACACTGAGTAGAATTTTACAAAAAGAAGTTTTTCTTAAATTAGAAAATCTTCAACTCACCCAGGCTTTTAAAATACGCGGTAATGTGAATAAAATGTCCCTATTAACCCAGGATGAAAAAGATAGAGGGGTAATAACTGCTTCTTCCGGAAACCACGGCCAAGGACTTTCCTTGGCTGCTTTACGGGCTGGAGTGAAGGCAACCATTGTCCTTCCCGAAGTAGCCCCCAAAAATAAAATTGATAAAATCAAAGAAAACAAAGCAGAAGTTATTATAAAAGGAAAAACCTACGATGATGCCAGTCATTATGCCCACATGCTTTCGAAAGAAAAAAATTATGTGTATATTCCCAGTTTTAATGATTTGGATATTATCGCCGGTAATGGGAGTATAGGGTTGGAAATTTTAGAAGAGGTTCCGCAGGCACAAATGATTATTTGTCCCATTGGGGGAGGTGGAGGCATATCCGGAGTTTCTTTAGCAGCAAAACAATTGAAATCAGATATTAAAATTGTAGGAGTTGAAGCTGAAAAGGCACCTTCCATGCTAAAATCAATAGAAGCAGATAAAATTATTGAATTAAATACTGCAGATACTTTTGCGGATGGGATAGCAGTAAGAAAACCCGGTGAAATTAATTTTAAGATTGTAAAAAAATATGTCGATTCACTTGTACTCGTTTCAGACAGAGAAATCAAATCTGCAATATATATTTTGGCCAAAGAAGCTAAGATTATTGCAGAAGGAGCAGGAGCTGCATCAGTTGCTGCTTTATTATTTAAAAAAATCGATACTAAAAATATATCCAGGATTGTATGTATGATTAGCGGTGGAAATATTGATGTAGATATGTTGAAAGATATATTAAATGAGTTTAGCTCTCTTATACACATCT
>NCRO01000137.1 GCA_002849045.2 Candidatus Sediminicultor secundus | reverse complement strand
GTCCCTGTGTTATCTTGTACTATTTAACCAGAAGAGGGAACATGAGCTTTCCATTTATAAACAGTGCAGTCTAGTATGCAAATTCCCATTCACATTTAATCTTTCTAAAAGCTGAAAATATCATCCGCATTGTTTCTCCTGAATCATTTTTGCCCTCTGTTTGAACTAACAATAGATTATTCTTATCCACCCATATTCTACTATAGAGAGATTCTCTCTCCATCTCTAACTCCAGGAGATAACATTCTCTGCCTTCAATCTTCTCTATCCCTACATACTTTGCCTTATCTGATATAGATCTCCACCAATTCATTCCCGTTTGATATTGCATTTGCTCTTCTGTTTGCTCAGGAGTAAGCTTCGTCTTCCCGGTAAAAGATGAGATCATCCAGTTATCCTGGCCATCAAAAATAATTATAGTCTGCATGCTCCCCATCCCTTCAGGTATACCAGCAGCTTCAGGAAATTGCATCAAAGCTTCTGACCTAGATTTTTCTCCTTTAAGAAATAACTTCATCTCTGAAGTCATTTCTCCTTCAGGTGTGTATATCTTTGAGTCAAAAACCATAGACATGTCCTTAAAATCCTGGTTGAAGTTTTTATAATTACTCTCTGCCTTTCTAAGTATGTCTGATAAACTCTGAGAAAAACCCTGACCTATCGCTGAAAATAAAATTACACTTACCACTAATAAAATAACCGACCATTTAACTTTATTCCTTTTCATCTTTAATTTTCCTCCTTTTATTCTATTAACTATTTTACTAATCATTCTTCTAAAACTCAAATAACTCCGTTTCGTTTATTATATCCTCGCCAATAACGGCTGAAACTCCATCCCAAATTTACCGAAAGAAGAAGATCTAATTTAGAACCCCAATTTTTGACCATGGCTCGGGCTCGAATAAAATATTTATTAATTTGTTTTTGATTTAATATACTTAAACTGTTTTCGATAGAAGAAATTATTTATTCTTCATAATTAATTATTAAAAGCTGAAATTAAACTTGTGCCGAATTAAAAATTCTGAAAGACTTTAGCTGCAAAAGTACAC
>NCRO01000136.1 GCA_002849045.2 Candidatus Sediminicultor secundus | reverse complement strand
AGTCATTGGTCTATCTTCTTTTTCTTTTTTTGTAATCTTTCTTCTTCGTCTAAATAACTTGACCTTTCTAACCACCAGACCCATTTGCTACATTTTTCTTTAAAACCTGTATTTTCTGCCTTTATATTTATAAAACCGTTAACCTTAGCATCCATCTCATCAGCATAATATAGGGCAATAGCTGCTAAAATACTGGGAAGTTTGGGGGAACCAAATTCAAAATGGCCATGATGGCTTAAGAGAGTATGTTTTACCATTAACTCTAAATCTTTTGGAAAATTATCCATACTCCTTATCTTCTGATCAATCATCTCTAAGCTTATAACTATATGACCCAAAAGCTTACCTTCATCAGTATGTTCGATAACCTTATGGTAGGCATATTCCCTTATTTTACCTATGTCATGAAGAATAGCCATAGTAATTAGGAAATCACGGTTTAGCTCTTGGTAGATATGGCATATGGTTTCACAAATCTCAACTACATTCAAGGTGTGCTCAACTAAACCACCGATATAAGGTTGATGTACTTTGGTTGCCGCTGGAGCTCTTTTAAACTTTTCAGTAAATTCTTGATCGTCAAAAAAATCCTTTAGAAGGTTCTTTAAATGATAATTTTCGATAGAATCAATCTTTGAAAAAATCCTGCCCATTAATTCATCTAAATTTTCTTTTGATTGGGACAAATAATCTGAATAATCCAAATCTAAGGGAGCAGTTTTAATAAGAGAAGAAACTGTTGCCTGAAGGGTTCCATCACTTTTCTTTTTGGTTATATGTCCTTGAACTCGGGCAAATTCAATTTTACCTAATTCCTTTACTCTATCAGTAGATACATCCCAATTTATGGCTTCAATTTCCCCGGTTTTATCAGCAATTTTAAAAAACATATCTACCGTCTTTTTATCTCTCCTCACTCTAAACTCTACATCTTTCAAGAAAAATATGTCGTTAATCCTGGTATTTAAATTTAAATCAGTCACCATCTGTTTTTTAACCAAAACACTTCACTCCTTTTCTAATATTTTTAATGCAAAAATGTTTTTGTTAGTATATACTTTTTCTATCTTTTCTTTCGTTTTTTTTGACTCGACACTTGATACTTGATACTCGATACTATATATTAGACTTGACAATAATATCTATTTTCTTTATTCTATTTTCAGTAAAGGCTCTTTCAGCTACCTATTAATTTTAAATTTATCTTCAAAAATAAGCCGAAGTGGCGGAATTGGTAGACGCGCTACGTTCAGGGCGTAGTAGGTGTATGCCTGTGGGGGTTCAAATCCCCCCTTCGGCACCAAGATGTAACATTTTGTACCTGGCACAAAATGTTACATCTTGGTTAATGCTTTCACTACCCTATCCATTTCCCATTCGTCTCCGATAGTAAATCTGATAAATTGGTCGTCTAAACCGGAAAATTCATTCTCCCAACCGGGTAAAGTAAAAATACCTTTTTCCTTTAGATACTTCCAAACTATTTCAGTTTTTTTCCTATCCTTAAACTCTACTAAAACGAAGTTTGCTTTTGAATCATAAGCAGAAAATCCCAGCTCATTTATTTGCCTTACAAATTCATCTCTTACTTTCTTTATTTTCTCCCAGACTTCTTGATAATAGTCTAAATATTTTAGGACTTTTACCGCAGCTTTTTCAGCCATTCTATTTACTCTAAAATATTGACCGAAAGCAGCTAATTTCTTTATATTTTGAGGATTAGAAATGACAAAACCCAAACGTAATCCCGCCAGACCAAAATTTTTAGAAAAGCTTCTGGAGATAATTAAACTTTCATACTTATCTATCAAGTCCATTATGGTCTCTCCCAAATACTCATAATTACATTCATCAACTACTACCATCCCCTCTGCTCTTTGTAGAATATCAATAATCTTTTCTCTCGGAACTCTCGTCCCGGTCGGGTTATTAGGGTTACAGATCCAGATCAAAGAAGCACTCTTTAATTGTTGAGCCGAATAATTAAGGGAATACACTCCATCATGCAAACACTTAACTAAAATTTTAGATAACCCTCCTCTATCTGCACTCACTTCATATTGAGAAAAAGTAGGAATGGGGATTAAGACCTCTCCCTTGTAAGCGCGGGAAATTATTTCAATAACTTCATCTGAACCATTGGTGGGCAAAATATTTTCCATCTTTACGCCTACATATTTAGCTAATGCTTGGCGAAGTTTAGTATATTCTCCCCCTGAAGGATACCGGTTAATATCCTTCAACTCTTCGGATAATTCCTTTAACATCTCTTCGGGCAGAGGATATTTAAAATAAGATTGGGTTAAAAATATCTTTTCCTTTTTTAGTGATTCTTTCTTTGTCTTATCTCTCATTTAATTTTTTCCTCTTTTTATTCTCTCATTTCTATTTCTTAAAATATTTGGAGGTTAGTCCTTTCCATTCTTGGTTAAAAGTTTCCTTCATTATATCTTTTTCTCTGTCTGTCATAAAGGAAGCTTCAATCGAATTAAAATTAACCTTCCTTATCTCCTCTAAACTAAATCCAAACTTTTGAATTAGAACTAAATATTCATTGGTAATTGAGGTATTAAACATAGTAGGGTCGTCAGAATTAATTGTTACCATTAATCCTTCTTTAAAATAATTTCTAATAGGATGTTCTTTGAATGTTTTACAAACCTGAGTCTTGATATTGCTAACTACGCACATTTCTAAAGGTATTTGTCTTTCACCAAGATAATTAATCAATTGAGGGTCTTCGTACGCCCTTAATCCATGACCTACTCGCTCTGCCCCAAGTTCTTCGAGGGCTGCCCAAATAGATTTGGCTCCTGCTGCCTCACCCGCATGGGCAGTAAGCCGAAAACCCCGGTCTCTGGCTTCCTGATAAACTTTAGTAAAAAACCCCGCCGGAAATAACTTTTCACTTCCTCCCAGACCAATACCTATAAGCCCCCGACCTAAATAACCGGATAATTCTTTTATTAAACCCATACCCATGCGCGGACCGTAATCTTTTACTACATCTACAACCAATTCACTCCGAATTCCAAAATTATCAAACGCTCTTTTCTTGCCCCTAATCAAACTTTCGGTTATTCCACAAGCGGATAATTTTTTATTTCTGAAGGTAAAATCCCGCGGAGAGTAAAAAGCTTCTACGTATTTCACATTTTGCTGACTCAAGCTCTGCAGAACCTGGTAAGTCAATTCTTCAAAATCCTCATATTCGGTAATAAAACTGTTCTTCCATAACCAAACTTTAATAAATTGAGTAAAATTAGAATAGACCAGCCGTTTTTTTAGGTCTTCCAAGTTCTTAATTAATTTATTATCCTCTCGTCTTTGGATAAAACCAAATAAAGTTTCCAGAGGAATTGCTCCTTCCAAGTGAAGGTGTAGTTCGACTTTGGGAATTTCCAATATAAATTTTTCTAATCTGTCTGAAAGCTCTATCATATTAAGAATTCGTATACTTCTCCCTTTCAATCTTTCGCAAATCTGCTTCTCCCAAACCAAAATAATGTCCAATCTCATGGATAACAACTCTTCTAACAGATTCCTTTATATCTTCTTTGCTTCTACAGCGAACTTCTATGGGTTTTTTAAAAATAATAATCTTATCAGGCATGACATTCCTATACCAGATACCTCTTCTGGGATAAGGAACTCCTCGATAAAGGCCTAAAAGGCCATAGGATGATTTGATCTTCATCTCCCTAAGAAGTTCCTGGGAAGGCAAGCTTTCAATTATTACAACAATATTTTCCATCTTTTCTTTAAATTTTTTAGGCAAGCTGCTTATTGCCTCTGTTACTAATTCTTCAAATTCTTCTTCGGTTACTTTCATTTTATTTTACTATCTCTTCCTTTAAATTCTTTATAAATTCTTTCACTTTCTGCATATATTGGTTCCTTGCCACTTCTCGAATAAAATGCTACTAATATTTTCATTGAAAACACCCTTCTCAATCCTTTATATTAAAAATTTCTAATTATCTTCACCCTGTTGCATCAGATTTTGCATCATCTCCTGCATATTTGGACCTGATACTTCTACTTTATCTACATCAAACAAGTCATCAGAAAGTCCCTGATTTAACTTGTAAGATTTAACCAGAAGAGTGAACATTAGCTTTCCATTTATAAACATTTCAGTCTTGTATGCAAATTCCCATTCACCTTTAATCTTTCTAAAATCTGAAAATATCATCCGCATTGTTTCTCCTGAATCATTTTTGCCCTCTGTTTGAACTAAAAATAGATTATTCTTATCCACCCATATTCTACTATAGAGAGATTCTCTCTCCATCTCTAACTCCAGGAGATAACATTCTCTGCCTTCAATATTCTCTATCCCTACATACTTTGCCTTATCTGATATAGATCTCCACCAATTCATTCCCGTTTGATATTGCATTTGCTCTTCTGTTTGTTCAGGAGTAAGCTTCGTCTTCCCGGTAAAAGATGAGATCATCCAGTTATCCTGGCCATCAAAAATAATTATAGTCTGCATGCTCCCCATCCCTTCAGGCATACCAGCAGCTTTAGGAAATTGCATCACAATTTCCGATCTGGATTTTTCTCCTTTGGTAAACAATTTCATCTCTGAAGTCATTTCTCCTTCAGGCGTGTATATCTTTGAGTCAAAAACCATAGACATGTCCTTAAAATCCTGATTAAAGTTTTTGTAATTGCTCTCTGCCTTTCTAAGTATGTCTGATAAACTCTGAGAAAAACCCTGACCTATCGCTGAAAATAAAATTACACTTACCACTAATAAAATAACCGACCATTTAACTTTATTCCTTTTCATCTTTAATTTTCCTCCTTTTATTTTATTAACTATTTTACTAATCACTCTACTAAAACTCAAATAATTCCGTTTCGTTTATTATATCCTTGCCAATAACGGCTGAAACTCCATCCCAAATTTACCGAAGGAAGATGATTTAATTTGGAACCCCAATTTTTGACCATGGCTCGGGCTCGAATAAAATATTTATTAATTTGTTTTTGATTTAATATGCTTAAACTGTTTTCGATAGAAGAAATTATTTCTTCCTCATAATTAATTATTAAAGGCTGAATTTCAACTTGTGCAGAATTAAAATTTAGTAAAGCCTTTCGATGAAAACGTTCACTTTCCCACCAATAAGATTTTGAATTATAGTTTTCACTCCCCTCGCTATACTTACCAGGAATAGTGGTATCAGGAGAAAAGACGGGGAAAAAGGGACTTATGCAGGGGTTGGAAGCTCCGGTAGTATAAAAGAATTGTCCACCCTCACCAGTTTTTGCAACCAGAGAACAGACTGTTTGGGTTCGGCGAAATAACTTGTTTGCTGCGTGCAGGCATAAGGTGGCACCAGGACCTCGGTTAGGAGTCCATTGGGAACTATCTCCATGATCTCGTAAAATATTTATAAAATCTTTAGTAGTCAATCTCTTCTTCCTCTGTGAAAGCAAAGCTCGGGAACGCTTCTCC
>NCRO01000134.1 GCA_002849045.2 Candidatus Sediminicultor secundus | reverse complement strand
GTACTAAACAGTTACCACCGTATCGGACTGGCAGCAGATATTAAAGTAAAAGATATCAATCTGATTACCCTTTTGGAGGTATGTGAGAATATTGATTTTAACGGGATCGGATTTTATGAGAGGAAGAACTTCCTGCATCTGGATGTGCGGCCAACCAAACGCATCCGCTGGAGGGAATAACTAGTCGTTAGTAGGACAGGCGTCTCGCCTGTTTATCCAATTGTGGGGGCTTGATTCATCAAGTCCGAAAAAGGACGGGTCGAATGAATTCGACCCCTACCTAATTATTAAAATGGAGAATTGTTATATGGATATAAAAACTTTATTAGACATCATCGCCAATCAGGGCTTTCCTATCGCCTTATCGATACTCTTAATCTTTCGTATCAACAGATTTATGCACGAGATAGTAGTTGCCCAGAAAGATGGCTATCGGCAGATCTTAGAGAATACTAAAGAGATTCACAATACTATTACTAATTTAAATCAGCAGAATCGAGAATACTATTCTCTACGCTTCTTGGAAGTGCAGAAGGAACTCTCCGGGATGAAGGTGGAGTTGGAAAGAATTGAATAGCGATAAAAACACAATAAAAAAGGGCAAGCTATAAAGAAAGTCGTTTTCCTTAGCCTGCCCTTTTTCTGTTCTCAAACCATATTTT
>NCRO01000133.1 GCA_002849045.2 Candidatus Sediminicultor secundus | reverse complement strand
TCGTTTCAGTCGTGTGTGGCTGACACGCACTTGCGGCTGTGGGTGTGGTTTGTGAAAGCAGAAGAAGGCAGACGAGAGATAGTACGGTCTCGGGGGATCGGAGATGTGGATAAGAGAGAGCTGTGGGAGGTATGTGAGAATATAGATTTTGCCGGTATCGGATTTTACGAGAAAAAGAACTTTTTGCATCTGGATGTGCGGCCAACGAAACGCATCCGCTGGAGGGAATAAATTAGTCACCCCCACCTTAATCCTCCCCCCTCAAGGGGGAGGAGATTTGGGAAGGGGATTCGGGTATATTAAAAAGAANNAAAACTATATTAGACATTATTGCGAATCAAGGGTTCCCTATCGCCTTATCGATACTCTTAATCTTTCGCATCGACAGATTTATGCAGGAGATAGTAGTTGCCCAGAAAGAGGGTTATCGGCAAGTCCTGGAGAATACTAAAGAGATTCACAATACTATTACTAATTTAAATCAGCAGAATCGAGAATACTATTCTCTACGCTTCTTGGAAGTGCAGAAGGAACTCTCCGGGATGAAGGTGGAGTTGGAAAGAATTGAATAGAAATAAAAATACAATGAAAGAGGGCAAGCTATAGAGAAAATCATCTTCCTTAGCCTGCCTTTTTTCTGTTCTCAAACCATATTTTGATATTTTCAAAAAATAGGACTTGTCTTTATTTATTTTAGAAGTATTCGTAAGAAAATGGGATGTGTCTATTTATTATTAGTAATGTCAATGAAAATTGGTGTCTATTATTATCCCGCTATTATTATCCCTCTAATTATTTAATAATTGTCCACTTTGCCAATTTGATTATTCATTAGAAAATAGTGGATGGTCGTTTTATGCTATCTTCAACGTTTATATCCCATCATCCTTAGAAATTATTTTCTCTCTTTTACTTCTTCCACTACTTCTTCTGCCCCCTTTTTTAATCTTTTTTTTAGACTCCTCTCTTTTATCAAGCTTATCATCAGAAACTTGTTCAGGATTTTTGGGAATTATAATCCAGGCAATAATATAGACAGCAACTCCTGCGCCTCCTAAAAGGACAAATAGTACCGTTAATAACCTGACCAAAGTAGTATCAATATCAAAATATTCCGCAATTCCTCCACAAACACCAGCAATCATATGATCTTTTTTTGACCTGTAAAGTTTCTTCTTCATTACAGATTTGCCTCCTTTCATTTATTTATTAAAGATATTTTACTTAACTTTGCGAAGTTAACTAGCATAATTTCTGTTTAAATAGTCCCTTAAACTGCTTACTTATGAGGGGAATTTAAGTGTTCCTTGTATTTCATAAAAGGGGTCAAATGGGGTCAAATCTTTATTCTTGCATAAAGAAAGTTATTTGACTATCCTAATATTTCAGATTATTCTATAGTTACAGAATGCCTTTTTTAATTATAGACCTCATGTCTTTATTGACGCCCCTCAAGAGCTTGTATACAGATCAGTAGTCAGGTACTTCAGACCAGAATCGACCAGCAAGGTTACAACGGTATACCCCGGTCCCAACCGCTTGGCTATTCGGATAGCCGCGACAACGTTAGCCCCTGAGGAAGTGCCAGCAAAGAGCGCTTCATGAGACGCCAATTGCCGTGCCATCAACTTAGCTTCTTCCGTGGAAACCGTCATGATCTCATCTGCTATGCTAGCTTTCCATAATGGAGGGATAAAACCGAGACCGATGCCTTCGATCTTGTGCGCACCTTGCTCTCCACCTGATAAAACCGGTGATTCCGCAGGTTCTACTGCGACTACTCGAAGCTCTGGGTTGTAGCTGCACAACACTTTCGCAGTACCCTCGATAGAGTGGGAAGTCCCTACAACCTGTATAAAGGCATCAACGCTTCCTCCTGTCTGAGACCAGATTTCCTCGCCCAGTGGATGATAACCTGCAATGGCGTCCTCGTTCCGTAGCTGATCACTATAAAAGGTACCCGGTTCCTCACTTATCTGGTGTGCCTGTTCAATCATTTCTTCAATAAGTTCCTTGGTAATTCGACCACCTTCGCTCGGCACCTCAATTAAATCTGCGCCAAGTGCACGCATATGGTCACGCTTCTCCTGACTAAATGCATCAGATGTGACGATGCGGACCCTGTAAGCCTTGACCGCACATACTAGCGCAAGCGAAGTTCCGGTACTCCCACCTGAGTACTCAACAACCGTTCCGCCGGGCAGTAATCGACCGTCCGACTCTGCCCGCTCAATCAGCGTAATCGCCATACGGTCTTTCATACTTCCAGTCGGGTTAGTGCCTTCCAGCTTTACCAAGACACGTGCGTGATCAGCTGGAACGACTCTTCGCAGTTTCACCAGTGGTGTATTTCCGATGGCTTCAAGAATGTTGCTTGCAATGCTCATAGTAAGTCATCTCCTTTCATATCGAGCCGATGGGCAAATCTGATGATACCGCCCAACATAGGTTTATCTGTACTAATAAAATTACAATCACGGCCATTTCTAACCATATAAACCTTAAATTTAATAGGGACACCTGTCACTATTTTTTATTTCTTCTCTTTTTGTTCCCGGCGAGTACGCTTGCTTTCTGCATCAGCTTTAGAGAGCAGATAGATCATGCCACCCAAACACAAAAGGAAAATGCCAATGCCAATGGGTGAACCCCATCCCAACAATAAAAACAAGTTTTCCATCTTTTTCACCTCTTATTAAAATAACATAATATCTGTAGTACTGCGGATATTTCTTAGTATCGTTTAGCACTTTTAAGACTAAATATTTCAAATCTTTCCATATTTATAATACTACATATACCTTAAAAATCCCTCTTTTTACTAAAAATAAGGAACTAAAATCTTAATTCAAGAAAAAATTATGTCAAATGTGCAGACCTGACCCTTTTTCTTGCTGAAATGATACTTAACATAATCGGAATACATGCAGTGCTCAAGCATAATTAGGGCATTGAGTGCAGCAGCTGATATTCCGTGTTAGAAGCAGTGCGGCCCTTTTCTTGTTAACAACTTTTGAATATATTGCTATACTTCATGCCCCATGGTAAAGATCGCTGTTGGATCGATATACACACTCCAGGACTTGACAAATTCCTTGCCTACATCAGTCCCGAGAAAACTAACCATCGCATCCAAATCAGACACCTCAATCTTGGCCACATAAAGGTAGGGAGGTTCTGCAGGTAATTCTCCCTCTGGTTCAGAAACGGCAGGGCCAAAAACTTTGTCTATCTTCCAGGTTTTAAAGTCTGTGCACCAAGGTGCACCCCTAATCCCTGGGATTTTCGTTTTGATGAGATAGTTATCGAATTCCTCAGTTCTTTGGTTCTCTTTCAAATTGTATACAGCAAAAATAGTTGCCATATCGGTACCTCCTTTTTAATTGATTCTGCATGATTAGCATTTATATGTAGGGCCCATTGTTTCTAACTACAGATAGACACAATACTGCGTTTATCCTGCTAAAATAGCATAATATCCGGGAAGACCCGGGGTCAGGCTTAATAATATCCTATCCAGCTAGTAGTTCCTATTTATTAACCAAGAAAATGGGATGTGTCCTTATTTATTAATTTTATTAATTAGGATTTTTAGGAATTATAATCCAGGCAATAATGTAGGCAACATTTTTTTCCTTATGCATGATGCTTTAATATTTGGAAAAGAATAAGAAATGTTTCTTCTAACCACACCTCCTTATCTAAAACTTAAATTTTTTCTTTTCCCCCTCTTTCCCCTTTTAAGGGAAAGTAATAAATACTAAGGATTTTGTACTTATTCGACCCTTAATCTTAAAAATCCTTCTTTTTATTTCCCCTTTTATTTGTTCTTCAAAATCAGGTTACTTATCAGAAAGGCTAAAACTGTCGCAATATAGAAGACTCCACATATTCTGGATATTGATTTGGTGTTCTTTTTTTTCTCCTGAATGATTTTTTCACGCTTTGATCTTGCTGATGCCAAGTGTTACTTTATTTCTGAACCATCCCTTATGCCTTTAACCATCAGCCATACTCCGATTGCTAATTCAAACGGCAAAATTGGAAGGAATACGTACATTGGAACATCATAATCAAATAATCCAATCAAGGTTCCAATAAATCCCAGAGAAGCTACTATGATGCCACAAAGGGATAACACTATTGGAACATATTTTGATTTTAGGAATAAGTAGTAAAACAGTATACCTCCTAAACAATAAAAAACCATAAGAACGGCATAACCAATTTGCGCTGATTCATAAAATAAACTGCCAAAAGCTTGGAAATTCGAGGAATCCGGAGCTCCAGCCTTTACAAATTCTTGACTTACCTTTAAGAGAGAGGAAGCGCTTATTTCCCTGACAGCAAGAATTATTGCTTCACCTATCCATAATCCAAAGGCCCAAAGAGCAATTATTTTATTTTGTTTTTTTAGGGTAGTATAAAGCAATACAGCTAAGAGTACAATTCCAATGGCTGTAATGAGCTCAACTACGATGCTCATCTGCATCGTTGTTGGATTATCTGAAATCTTAATCATGGTTTCAGATATATTATCAGGTGGGCCTATATGCGTGTAAGATAATGAACTTAATAATAATCCACCGAGTAGGCTTGCAACTGCTACAATAACAAACATCATACCTAAAAGTCTTGGAGTAAATTTATCTGAATTCTTTTTTTTCTCCTTTTTTCTTTTTATTATTTAAATTGTACTGTTTAGTTACCTTATTAGATTTTTTTATTATGTCCCACAGTTATGACTACTTTTCCTCGGGCGTGTCCTTCTTCAAGATACCGGATAGCTTCAGCAACCTCACTTAAGGGGTAACGTCTATCTATAACAGGTACGACCTTGCCGGCTTCAAGAAGCTCTTTCAAAAAAACCAAATCCTTTTTGTTTGCTTTCGCCATCAGGGCACCCATTTTCTTACTCCCGGTCATTGAAATCCATGGTCCCAGGAGCATGGCTTGGAACATTTGAGCCATGGAACCTCCGGCCACGACATAATTTCCCTTGGGACTTAATGCACGCTTATAATCGAAAATCGGATGATATCCGTTAACCGCAAGAATCAGGTCATAACGCTGCCCACTTTTGGTGAAATCTTCTTGAGTGTAATCAATAACCTGGTCTGCACCAATGGAGCGCGCCATTTCCAAATTCCTCGTGCTGCACACGCCAGTGACTTCAGCCCCGAACGATTTGGCAATCTGCACCGCAAAGGTACCCACACCACCAGACGCACCATTAATCAAGACCTTTTGTCCTGGCTGAATCTGTCCCTTATCGCGAAGACCCTGCAGGGCGGTGACTGCCGCTACAGGTACGGCCGCTGCTTCCTCGAATGTCGTACTGGCCGGTTTCAACACCAATGCATTTTCACGAGCACATACATACTCGGCAAAACCGCCCAGACCACACTCGGATATGTCCCCGAATACCTCATCACCTGGCTGAAACTGCTTTACCTTTCTGCCAACCGCTTCAATCCGCCCCGCTATTTCAGATCCGAGTATCGTGTTTTTTGGTTTGAGAAACCCCCCGCCCATTAGGCGGACCAAGAACGGGTCAGCTCTCAGGCCATGCCAGTCCCATGCACCTACGGACGCGGCATGAACTTTTATCAAGACTTCATCGTCCTTAGGGATAGGTTTTTCAACCTCTTTGAGCTGAAGAACCTCCGGTGGTCCGTATTTTGTATATACAATCGCTTTCATAAATATTCCTCCTAATTTTGACTAATTGTAAAAATATATCATAAAACGGATGCAAAGTTAAAAAATCGAAAATATCTCGGTCACCTTCCTTCCAGTTTCTCCCTGTCTTACCAAAATAATTTCAGTCATTTGAGCTAGTTGCCTCTGGACTCAAGATATATTTTATGCTTCAGCCGGTAGTTTCCTTCCCGAGACTAATATGGCACCCAAACCGAAAAGAATGGTAGCCACCCAAATAACAGCGCCTAAGTAAGGGATTAGCCTCAGAATGCTGAGAATAGCCAGACCTAATACCAGGGCACCAACTAAAGCGGCTCTGCTCTCAACTCCCCTAGAGGAACCGATAATCAACTGCCCGATAAATAAGCCGATAAAAAGCTGAGTAAGACAGATGGCTATGGTATAAAGAACCAAAGTAATTAAACCGAGAGGTAAGCCAATAATGGTAATACAAGCTATTAGGGCAGCAATGGGGGTAAAAATTAAGATAATCGCTCCCCAGCCGAGGCTTGCCCAGGGGCGAGTGCGGATTGACTCAGTGACCGCTTTCACCCGTCTCGGGGCAAGGAGGACGATGACTATGCCTAGCATGAGAGTCATTAAGAACCCGATGATTTTACCCCATATCCCTATACCGGTTACCAGCCTTCCTCCTACATTGGGTAGCCTGTGGGTGCCGGTTATTAGCCTTTCTTTTACGTCTGGTAGCTTGTGGGTGATCTTGCCCCTGATTTGAGCACCGGACTGAATATTAGCTTCGTTTTCACTAATGTAGGTTAGCTTTCCTTGGATACTTGCCGTAGATGCTATAATCAAATGTTCAACACCGCTATTAATGTCGCCCTTAATAAGTCCGTCAATACGGGCGGTGCCAGCACCCAAAAGAAGGTCACTGCCAATTTCAGCTGTACTGGCTATACTAACCTTATCACCGGCAACCAGCAAGTCTCTTCCGATAGTACCGCTGATATTCAGAGTTCCGCCTATTATCCGAACGGCGTGGGTAACTTCACCATTGATATCGACTGTTTCGCCAGCAGCTATGATATTGCCATTAACCGTGCCGTTGACCATGATTGTCCTGCCAGCAGCAATGAGGTCGCCATTAATAGTGCCATCAATGATTATTGTTCCACCACCTATATAAAGGTCACCATCGATTACCTCTCCACTGGCAACAGTTACGTTATCTCCACTGCGGACATTAAATGCAAGTACAGACACAGCAGTGAAGGTCATCAGCAATATTGCCAACAGAGAGACAATCAACCCCTTGAGAATATGTTTTGACATCTCTACCTCTTTGATAGCTGTAGTTTTATTCATATCATACCTTTCCTTCCTGTTTTGTTTATTATCCATCCCTTCATATGTTGTATATGCGGTCTTTCTGTTTAAATTCATTTTTTTCCTCCTTTTCTTTTTAAAAATTGATAAACTGTTAAGCAATTGCTTTTACTCAAAATTAATTGTTCACTATAGACAGTATATTTGACTCATCTGGGCAATCCAAAAAAACCCATGTGGTGATCAAGGATTTTTTTAAATCGTAGCCGGTCATTGGTCTATTATTTAGTAAGCCCAGCAAAGCATTTCCTAAAGATATACAGCATCGCCTCCCATTATATTTCGAATGTATATGCTATTATATTATACTTGTATAATAAATTTTATTATATATTACTTAATTAATTTATGTCAAATAGTTTTGAATTTTAAATATTTATAATGGTAAATGAGGAAATGAAAGAAGTGAATTATGAGGAAATATTTTCAAGGATGGCTGTTAATGCTCAGTAATTAAGTAAAGAATGGTAACGAGCAGTAGGTTGCTCCAACTATCCCAAATATTTTTATAATTATCCCTTTTGAGCAGAGCAACAAGAAAAT
>NCRO01000132.1 GCA_002849045.2 Candidatus Sediminicultor secundus | reverse complement strand
TCCTCCCAGATAGCCTCTTGAGAGATGGCATCTATTACCATAAATAACTCTGGATGTTCCTCGCATAAAGAAGCTGCATTTTGCTGAATAATGACAAATTTTGGATTTCTTTTTATAGCGTAATTACGTATTTCCTGGATAAATTTGATCATCTCAATTGCTGGATTTTTACCCTGTCTTTGAGCTTCTGCAACTACCGCATCATTTTCAAATCCTTCTACCCAGTCAAGGTAAACACCATCAAAACCATCTTTAATCACTTCATCAAGGACACTATGGTAATCCCTGTATGGACTGCTATCCTGATTCTTTCCGTATATAATGATGTCTTTCCACCTTTTATCCCAGTAAGCCACAGGATAATTCCCTTCCCAACCATCAGGATCGTGGGATAATATATAATCTGGCCAAGCAGCTGGCCGGGGTTTTCTTTTAGACCATTTTTTTGACCATTTCCAATACCATCGCCAATCCTCGGCTTCCCCAATATCAATATAAGCTATGATTAGTTTACGATGAATACCATCACTGGCTTTGGTATTTTTCAACCTTTCAACAACCTCTTTGGTATCAAAGTATCTATCATCAGATGACCAATCAGTCCTGGTAGGCTCTATAACCAACATATCATAGTGGGAAACCGCTAGTTTATCAACTGCATCAGGTTCACTTATATCCTGAATCTGATATGCCCAATATCTTATCTGGGATAAAGACAACACTTTTTCTTTATCTATACTCCCATTACTTATGATATAGCCGGTTAGAGAAAATATAGAAAAGACAATAATAATGAAAATTAATTTTTTCTTCATAATATCATCCCATTTCTTTTTATAATTTTATACTAAATTTAATCCTTTAAAATCTGTTATAGAACTATTATACATTCTTAATAATAAGGAGAAGCACTCTCGATGATGTTCGCCAGTTCTACCCGTGCCTTTTCCCATACGTCGGGATCCGTGTTCCAACTGATGTCTGTAAGCACCCAGGTTGGGTCCTCAGGATCGGTAACGCCAACTTCCCATAGGACCCTGGGGATCACGCTATTGATGATTTGGGAAGTACGTGCCGGATCAATGGCCGTAGCCATCGCGAGATAGTCCACATCCTGAATCCCGCGCCGCCAATGCTTCAGGCGCAGCGAAGCAAACGGGCCCTGTACGCCGAAATTGTCCTCGGGGTAACGCGTGTCGGTACCGGGGTAGAACAACACCCCATCCCCATTAAGATAGTTCCAGCCCGTCTCACCCAGCAGGTTATCGAACCCCTCTAACTCGCCATACGTTTGCGCCTTTTGAAAGACGTTGGTCTGGCCGGTGTTACCCTGAAAATTGTCGTAGTACGTGGAATCCCAATAAAACCAGCGGTCAACCCCCATCTTGTACTGCCCCCAGGCTAATTCGCGCAGAGCCACTCCCTCATCTTCAATGGCGAACGAACCAGAACCGGGACGGTTGCTGTTGTACATGTAGAACCGCTTATCAGAGTTGGCCAGGTAGCTGTCGACCGCATTCTGCCAAACATTGGTGAGGCCAACCGAATACCAGGAAGTAGGTATATCGAGTGATGGTGTATTTGTCGTTGCCGTGGGTAGGTCAATCGTCGCCATTGACATCAGGTGCTGGCCAGGCCCCGAATTATTGTCCATCCACTGAGACCATTGTTCGATTTGTGCGTAGTCGTCAGTTTCATCTATCAGGTAGAGAAAGTAGTCAGTTGGTGTGGTGAACGCTTGGGTATTGAACCAATTGACCCACACATCGGTGTTAGCCTCCATATCCTCCTGGGAGCCATCCTGCCATGGCCAGCTACTGTATGTGCCAATTGAGTAGACGTTGTTACCCACTCCGACGCCAACACCCTCATACCCCCTGGCCGGAGTGAAGAGTGTACCGTTCAGGCGAGATGTCCAAGCGTCATCCATTTGTTCGATCTCGGTATAGTCGTCAATAAGCGAAATCTTGTGACGATGGGCGAGTTGGAAATGCCGATCGGCAAGTTCGAGGGATTGGGCGTAAACAGGGGTCCCAGGTTCTGGATATGCATTATCCTTGCCGAGATATCGGTCGTTGATGTATTCACGACACAAGTATAGCATCGTCCTGGCGTTGGGCAATTCGGGAAGGGTGAAATTCCGAACACACAGGCTGATGGGAATCTGCCGGGTGAGCACTCCGTCTTCTGTGATAGAAATCGTTCCAGTGTAATCGCCAGCAGGCGTATCCTGCGGGATGTAGATGTCGCCCCAAACAGATTGGTTGGTGCCGGCGGAAATTGTGAAAGGTGAGTTGAATTCAAGTGGCACGGCAATCTCGGGATAAAACTTATTGTGGCACGGACGATTCTCCCATGTGCCATTGCCTTCACCATCAGTATCGTAAGGTCGACGGCCTGTCTCTTATACACACTCTGACGCTGCCGGCGATATGCCGTGTGTAGCTTTCGGTGGCCCCCGACGCGTGCGCAACAAAACACGTAGCA
>NCRO01000131.1 GCA_002849045.2 Candidatus Sediminicultor secundus | reverse complement strand
TGGCACGGACGATTCTCCCATGTGCCATTGCCTTCACCATCAGTATCGTAAGGTCGACGGCAGCGCTCCGGAATATGCCGCTCATCATAGTCATAGCCAGCATAGAACAGGTCAGTACTGATCCCCCTGATTTCCAGGTAACGTACGTAAAACAATTCTATGTTGCGGCCAACATAGTTGAAAACACCGTCACCAATCGCCGTTTTGCTGGTGATGTTGGCACCGTCAGAGCCAGTCAACTCTGTTAGGCTCACGTCCACGTTAGTAACATCCATCGTGGGAGCTTCGATTACCAAGTTGAAAGCCACCACTTCGTTGCGAGCGCCGAACAGGGAGATGCCTATGCCATCCCACACTGAATTGAGCACTGCGTTGGGATCATTCGTGGCCCGCAACTCATCGCGTGTCACTTTGTTGCCCCCTTCGTTGGCCCACACGTGGGCGATATTGCTAAGAGCAAGAGATGAGCTAGTTGGTGTTTCAGATTTTTCCCACTTTTTTACCTTTTCTAAGATCTCTAAAGTAAATCCCTTATTATAGACTTCTTTTGCGAAGTATTCTTGTTCTTCTTGTGATAAATTTTGCAATAAATCAATGAATTCTTTTTCGTACTGATCAAGTTCCTCAAGAGATGTAAGATAAATACTAAATATTATAGGAAACTTTCCTTTAATGTAGTCTTTTACCTTGATTTTCTCTGAAGCAAGAATAAAAGATGTATTGAGGAGTATTAAGCAAAACATCATAAATATAATTAAAAATAAACTTAAAAATGATTTATTTAAAATTCTCACGTCCTTTTTCCTCATATTGATATTTTACAACAGATATATCCTATTATGAGGTCATGTCTACCTGCCGTTTCTGGGAGAAGTGATTTCAATGAAAATAGGTGTCTGTCCCTTGTATATTATTCCATAATTTAATTCCAGATTTAACTTATCATTCTTAAATAACGATAGATAGCTTCTGCCTTTACCGGGCATCCTTTAATATGTTCAATTGGATAATGAGCAGCTACCCAACGGCAACACCTTCCTATGCTCACCAAAGGTTTCTTTGATTTGACTGTACCATACTTAATAATAGGGACAAACTCACATTCTCTATCTCTCAATCTTTGCCCCATAAGAAGTATGGTACAGTCTGGAGAGCTTCTTTCCTTATAAAGACGTCGCATAGCAGCCAGCAAAGCTCCCTTACAGGAACTACAGGTCCCTTTTTCGATGACTTCTAGTCCCGGCAAGTAGAAAGGGAATTCTTTACTATTAACTCGGTCAGATTGCACCTCTTTTAATTTTTTAGGGCTTATAATCTTAATTTCTTCGAGGTCAGCTGGTCCCAGATGAGCTTGGGCTGCCAAGAGAAGGTGCTCGACCTCATCTATACGATATCCTAACATAGAAGCAGCTACTATATCAGCGGCCAAAACATTTTTAGCAGCCAAAACAGTGTTTAATCGGATTGGGGTACCACCCAATTCCCATTCCAGAGAACATAGGGTAGCATCGACTATGGTTAAATCGGGGATAATGACTGTGTTGAGATCGGCAATACATTGCGGTAAATTCAGGCGATGAAAACGGCTTTTTTCTTGATCAGCTATACAGCCTTTAAGATTTTTCATTCCGATAGTAACTGTGGTTTGACTATGTACTTTTAAAATGGGCAAATTAATCAAATAATCAACCTTGGTTACTGTTTCAGCAATCAATACTTTTTTTAATACCTTACCCTTGGGTACATCCACATAAACCTGATGATCCTTTTTAAAATCAAGCAAGGTAACCTTC
>NCRO01000013.1 GCA_002849045.2 Candidatus Sediminicultor secundus | reverse complement strand
AAAAGACCATTAAAGAAGTAGAAAAAATATATAAGGAAGTAATATTTTAACCAAGGAAAGATAAGTTTAATAAAAATTATTTACACAAAGGAGAAGGAGAAAGAAAATCATGCGAATTGTAGTGGTTATCCCCACTTATTGGGGGAGGAAGAAAGAAATTGGTTTCAAAGAAGGGGATATTGTCTATGACCATGCCACCCCTTTAAACGAGGAAGGGACCCTGGGTCGGACACTGGAAAGTATGAAGATCTTAAAAAAGAAAGATTTTAAATTAGTTATATTAATTTGCCCAACCCACAAGGAAATAGAATACCAAGCAGAAGAAAAAGTAAGAAAGATAGTGAAAGGGATAAAGCTGGAAGTAGAAACCTATCTATTTACTCGAAAGACCTTAAAGAAGATTAAAAGATTTGGTAGAAATTCTCAATTAAAAGAGAATGTGCTTTCTTTGCTGAGTTTACAGGGTTACGCCAATGTCAGGAATATGTGTCTGTTTGCCTCTCATATACTTAATTCTGATGTTACTGTTTTAATCGATGATGATGAAGTTATTGAAAATCCTGATTTTATGGACATAGCCAGGGAATTTATCGGAAAAAGAGTATATGGTGAAACCGTATACGGGGTAGCCGGCTATTATTTAAATGAATATGGAAATTATTATGATGATGTTAGTATGGAGCCCTGGATGACTTATTGGAATAGATTTGGGAGTAAGTCCAAAGCCTTTGATAAGATAATCGGCTGCGGGCCCCGGCTTAAACAGACTCCCTTTGTCTTTGGCGGGGCTATGGTAATTCATAAAAATTTATATCAAATAGTACCTTTTGACCCCAATATTCCCAGAGGGGAAGATATCGATTATCTAATCAATGCCAAGATGTTTGGTTTTGATTTTTTCCTGGATAATAAATTAAGCATAAAACATTTACCTCCCAAAAAGGCTCATCCCATCTGGAAGAGGACCAGAGAGGATATCTATAGATTTATTTACGAAAAATCTAAAATTGATTCCCAATACGAAGTAAGTAATATGCGGACAGTAACAGCAAAAGATTTTTCCCCATATCCCGGAGAATTTTTAACCGATGAGCTCGAGAACAAAATTTTTAAGACCAACCTCTTACTTGCCCTGGAGTATCTGGCAAATAATGAAGTAGAAGCCTGTAAGGAATCTATAAAAAATATATATTTAAGCATTCATGAGGCAATACCTGAAAAAGATCCTTTTACCGCTTACAGGAAGATACAGAAGTATTGGGAGAAATTAATAGATTTTACCTTGGAGAATAAAAAAGAGATAAGAAGAATAATGGAAGAAAAGAATCTATTTAAAGTCGAGGTAACTGTCGATAAAGAACATTATGAAAAAATTAGCCTGAAAGAGAAAAAAGAAACATTAAAGAGAATGATAGAGTTTAAAGATTTTAGCGAAGAGGAGTTAGAAAAAATGGGTTTAAGCTACTTGTTTGATATAATTAGAAACACAGAAATACCCATAGAACAGTTTGCGCCAACTCATTTAAATAGAGATGAAGAGCTGTTTAAGCAGGCTGTGAAATTTGGCAAAATGGGTGGATATATAGATTTAACTACCGGCGTTTCAGGGGAAGAAAAATCAAGTAAAAACATAAAACCTGGCAAAGCCATTAAAAGATTGTTGAAAAATGGTGTTTCAATAGACAAAATTACCATAAGTACCGATGGGAATGGCAGTGTACCTAAATTTAATGAAAAGAAAGAGTTTGTTGGCATGCGTATTGCATCAGTCTCATCTCTGCATAAGGAATTTATTAATATGGTAAAAGAAGAAAAAATTTCTATAGAAGAGGCGACTCATGTAACTTCTACAAATATTGCCAAACATTTAAAATTGGGTAAAAAGGGAGAAATAAGAGCGGGAAAAGATGCAGATATTATCATTTTGGATAAAGATACGCTTAAAATAAAACATGTTATTGCCCGGGGTAAAACATTAATGGAAGATGAAGAGGTCGTAAAATTTGGAACCTTTGAAAAAGAATAAAGTCATGGGATGATTAATCTGAATGCAAATTGAGGATTTGGCTAATGATAAAAAAAGCAATGCAACCACCTGTATGTGCCCCGAAAATCGAAGGGTTTATGTTGAAACCGGAATACTGGATAGAAAAGATCGGGGATGCAGAAAAACTAATTTTAAATGAAGAAGAGATAATAGAATTCAATAAAAAATCCTTTAGAAAAATGAAATACAAAGGATTTGAGGAATGGTTATATGATTTGGAAACATATCCTAAAACAATAACCAGAGAAGAATTATTAAATACCATGAAGACCTATTCCTCTGAGGAAGTATTCCCCAGAAAGACTTGCTATGATATCCACGCTAAGAAAATTTCGAAAACAGTCAAGAAAGAAGTGTTGTATCAAGCCAATTTTGACAGTATACCTGATGAAATTCGAGTAGAATGGGGCATGTTGATAAAAAGAGAAGATGTAAGAGCTTTCCCTACGGACACTTTATTCGCCAAAGAACTAAAGGGTATCGATTTTGATCTTTTTCAATTGACCGTCCTGCCTGTGGGGAGCCCGGTAGCAATTTTGTATCAAAGCAAAAATGGAAAGTGGTATTATATTCAAAGCATGATTTATAAAGGATGGGTTAAAAGAAAAAACATCGCTCTGGTAAAAAACAAAAAAGAAGTATTTGATTATGCAAATTCAGATAAATTCTTAATTGTAACAGAGAGCAGAATCGAAACAGAGCCCAATCCTTTCATAAAGGAAATATCCAATATTTTATTTCAAATGGGAGATAAGATTCCTTTAATCGAATTTGATGAAATTCCGGAATCGATTCCTATTGATAATTTACACGCTCAATCTCCACACGGTTGTTATATCGTAAAAATTCCGGTTAAAGATGAAGAAGGACACCTTGAATTTAGATTAGCTTTAATTTCTCGCTCCAATGATATCTGTGAAGGTTATCTTCCTTATACCAGGAGAAATATCATTCAGCAGGCATTCAAATTGTTAGGAGAAAGATATGGTTGGAACGGTATGTTTATAAGAAGAGATTGTTCCCAGTTTATTATGAATGTTTACAAAACCATGAATATTATTATTCCCAGTTACACCCGGATGCAGGAGGAAGGAGCCGCCGGAAAATCGATTGAATTTAGTGGTTCCATTCAAAGAAGAGAGAGTGTATTAAATAAATTACAACCCGGTGACGTCATTCATTTAAAAGGACATGTGGTCATGTATTTGGGTAAGGTTGGAGAAAATCATTATATTATTCACTCAGGTTCCGGATATGGGATAAAAAATAAAGATGGAAGAATAAAACCGGTAACCGTTCACGGGATTTTTATTTCGGAAGTACACCAATTGCTTATGAGCGAAGAGAAAAGCTATTTGGAGGCATTCACAACTGCCCAAAAGTTTCTATAATTATTAATTATATTATTTTTATGAGGAGGTGGTGACCTAAAAAAAATTAAAGGAGAATGATTAAAATTCAAAAGAGGCGATGCCAAAGAAAAAATTATTGGTTTTTGTAAAAAAAGTAAATAATTCTTAAAGGAGTGTTTATTATGTTAAAAAAAACCTATCTATGGATAATATTAATTGTATTGTTTCTTTCATTGACCTGCATGACAAATGCAGCTACTCCAAAGGATGCTTTAGTTATAGGGGCAGATACAGAAATATATATTACTCACGATCCTGCGGTATCTTTTGAAGTTTTACCCAATGCAATGCTAAAAAATATATACGCAGCACTTGTAAGGATTGAAATTGAGGATAAAAAATTCGTAGTAGTTCCAGATCTTGCTGAGAGTTGGGAGCTTGCGCCTGATGGTAAAACCTGGACATTCCGACTCCGCAAGGAATTAGTTTTTGCAAATGGTGACCCTCTAAAAGCGGATGCGGTTGTTTATTCTTTCCAAAGAGTCTTAAAGCTCCAGAAGTCCCCTTGCTGGCTTTACTCTGATGTTATAGGATTGACAGTAGAAGGGATTTCAGCTCTTGATGATTACACCGTTAAAATAATTACCAATGGTGCCCCCTCAAACATTGTTCTAACCATATTAGGTGGTAATGGTATTGTAAATCCAAAAGTTGTAAAGGAACATGAAGTGGATGGTGATATGGGGGAGGCATGGCTAACAGACCATACTGCTAGTGCTGGTCCATATGTACTTAAAGAATGGTCCCGTAAGATAAGTGTAATTCTTGTTGCCAACGAGAACTATTGGCAAGGAGCGCCCAAGATTAAGACTATAATTATTCAAGATATTCCGGAACCCACTGATCAACTTTTACGTCTCAAAAAAGGGGATATAGATATAGCATGGGACTTAACTGCTGAGCAAGCTAATTCACTTAAAGGCTCTCCTGATATTTCTATCGTTACTACTCCCGGACAGAGTGATGAGTATGTTGGTATGAATGCCGGATGGGGACCTTTTAAAGATGTAAGAGTAAGACAAGCTGTGAAATACGCCATAGACTATGATGCAATAATCGATAAAGTAATGTCCGGGTTCGCAATAAACAATCAGCAATTTCTTCCCGTAGGATACTTTGGCTATGTTGAAAATAATCCTTATTATCAGGACATAGAAAAAGCAAAAGAACTTATGGCTGAAGCGGGGTATGCGGATGGTTTTGATGTAGAGTTGGTGACAAATACAACGGAACGTCGAAGAACTGAAGCTGTAGTTGTTCAGGAAAATCTTGCCAAGATAGGGATAAGAGCAGAAATAAATATAATGCAAGCATCACAAATGTATGCAAAATATAGAGAACAAGGATTACAGATGATTATCGCTGGTTGGGGGGTTGATTATCCGGATGCAGATGCCCTTGCTCATCCATTTGCAAACCATCGAGTGAAGCAACTTGCCTGGAGATGTGTATGGTATGATGATTATGCTGCTGATCTTGCAGAAGCTGCAGGTAAAGAAATAAATGAAGATAGGCGTTTTCAGATGTATCAGGATCTTACCAACTATTGGCATATATATGGTCCATTTGCCATGATATATCAACCCATTGAATTTTGGGGAGTAAGAAATGAAGTGAAAGATTACGATAAAGCTGCCGAAGGTTATGCTGTCCACTATGATCTTACAAGAATATATAAATAAAATAATATCTAAAAATTGAAGTTATAAAGAAGATCGTAGTTCATCTATAAATAGTGGTTTCAGGATTGCTTAGTATATTTTTTACAGATGAGTTTCTACCCTGAGACCACTATTTATTTTAAAAAATGAGGAAGTTATAAAATGAAACTGGGAACATATATTATAAAAAGAATTTTTTTAATGTTAATTGTTATGTTGGGAGTAGCAACAATAGTTTTTTTTATAACTCACATTATTCCCGCAGACCCGGTTGGAGCGATATTAGGTGGAAATGCCCCCATAGAACTTATTGATCAAATGAGGCATCAACTCGGCTTGGATAAACCAGTATTAGTACAATTCATTGACTATTTAAAGGGTATAGTTCATGCAGATTTTGGAATATCTCTCAAATCAAATCGACCGGTGTTAACCGATATCATCAATTATTTCCCGGCAACCATTGAATTAGCAATTGCTTCTATGATTTTCGCAGTAGTAGTCGGAGTAGTTCTTGGAGTTTTTTCTGCAATATATAGAAATAAACCTGTCGATCATTTTTCAAGAATATTTTCTATTTTAGGGGTATCGATGCCAGTTTTTTGGCTCGGTTTGTTACTGTTGTTATTGTTTTATTATCATCTTGATTGGCTTCCGGGTGGAGGCAGACACTATCTTTTTATTTTTCCTACTCATATTACCGGACTTTTACTATTAGATTCTATTATTGTAAGAGATTGGATAGCTTTTTGGGACGGGCTTCGTCATATTATACTTCCCGCATTTGTTCTCGGCTACGCTTCGGCTGCATCAATAGCAAGAATAATGAGAGCAAGTATGCTGGATATTTTAAAGCAAGATTTCATAAGAACAGCTAAATCCAAGGGGCTTTCAAAAAAGTTGGTAATATATCGTCATGCCCTTAAGAATGCACTTATACCTGTTGTCACCGTAATAGGTCTTTCCTTTGGAAGCCTTTTAAGCGGTGCTGTACTTACCGAAACTATTTTTAGTTGGCCTGGTTTGGGAAGATATATTGTAAATGCTTTACTGGTATTGGATTATCCGGCTGTAACAGGAGGAACTCTATTTATCGCCTTTGTTTATTCTCTTGCCAACCTCATTGTAGATATTTCTTATGCTGCTCTTGATCCAAGGATGCGAGTTTGAAAAAGGAGAATAGGGGAGAAGTTATGGAAAAAGTAAAAAGTATAACACAAAATGAAAAAATTAAACTATTTTTTAAACAAAGGGAACCTATCTTCGAAGATTGGAAACATACTTTCTTTTTATGGAAAAGCACCCCTCTTGCAATGATTGGAACTGTAATAATCCTTATATTTTTAGGTATTGCTATCCTTGCACCATTATTAACTTCTTACAACCCTACTGCCCAAAATATGAATGAGAGATTACTTCCTCCGAGTTCTCAACACATTTTTGGTACAGATCAATATGGTCGAGATGTATATAGCCGTGTTGTTTATGGAGCAAGAGTTGAGGTATGGATAATTTTTATCGTATCAATAATAAGCATTATTATTGGTTTAGTAGTTGGTATTATCGCAGGTTATTTTGGAGGAGTTGTTGATGAAGTCCTCATGAGGATAACAGATATGTTTTTGGCATTTCCAAGACTGGTATTAGCCATGGTACTAACTGCTGCACTTGGCCCAAATCTTACTAATACAATGATAGCTATTGCACTGGTAGATTGGACAATATATGCCAGACTTGGAAGAGCTGAAGCAATGAAAGTTAAATCTCAACCTTACATTGAGGCAATAAGAGCATTAGGAGCGAATGATTTGAGAATCATTGTTTTTCATGTTTTGCCCATGTCCATATCCCCGGTAATTGTTCAACTTACTTTAAGAATGGGAACCATTATTCTTACCGCAGCTGGTCTTGGATTTCTTGGTCTTGGGGCACAACCTCCAACACCGGAATGGGGAGCCATTGTCAGTGATGGACGAAGTTATCTTGTAGACCAGTGGTGGATAACTACTTTTCCGGGTATTGCCATAGCGATTATCGTTTTGGGTTTTAATCTTTTAGGTGATGGTATTAGAGACATATTAGACCCAAGGCTCAGGAGGTAATGGATGAAAAAGATGAGAGGAAATCTCTTAAATATCAGTAAACTTAAAGTGGTCTTTTATACTTATCGCGGAATCATTAAAGCATTAAATGGGATAGAACTATGGATGAACAAAGGTGAAAGACTTGGCATCGTTGGGGAAACGGGATGCGGTAAATCCGTAACGGCATTATCCATCATGGGCCTAATAGAACAACCTGGTGAAGTCATTGAAGGAGATATTCTATTTGGAGATAAACTATTGACTTCCATGAAAGAAACTTCATTGATTAATATTCGGGGTAAAGATATATCGATGATCTTTCAGGAACCCATTGCTGCCCTGAATCCGGTGATGAAAGTAGGATTTCAGATAGCGGAAAGCGTTGGCAAGGTAAAGAATAAAAAAATAGGGAGGGAAGTATATGCAGAGGTTAGAAGAATGTTGGAAATTGCAGGTCTTGATTGGGAAAGAACCATCAATCTTTATCCTCACGAATTAAGCGGAGGTATGGCACAAAGGGTTATGATAGCCATGGCCCTGTCTTCTAATCCGAAGCTTCTTATTGCTGATGAACCGACTTCTGCCCTTGATGTGACTATACAAGCGCAAATCCTGGAATTGCTTAATGAATTAGTGAAGAAGTTTGGAAATGCTGTTATATTAATAACTCATGATATGGGAGTGGCAGCGGAATTTTGTGATAAAATGGCAGTAATGTATGCAGGAAACATGGTTGAATATGCAAAGACGACAAATATTTTTGAAAATCCTCATCATCCTTATACCAGAGGGCTTCTAAAGGCAGTTCCGAAAATTGGCAGGACAGATGAACTTCAGAGTATACGGGGAATTGTGCCGGATTTAGTCAATCCGCCTTCCGGTTGTCGTTTTCACCCAAGATGTAAGCATGCCATGGATATCTGTCGAAAAGATTTTCCGCCCCTGGTAGAAATTAAATCCAGTCATCATGTTGCCTGTTATTTATATTCGAAAGAAGGTATAAAAAGTGCAAACTGAAGTGGAAACGAAAAATTTAATATATATCGAACATCTTAAAAAATACTTTTCTGTCAGAGGAGGATTATTCTCTTCTCTTAAGTATGTTAAGGCCGTTGATAATGTTTCTTTTGATATCCCTAAAAACAGTACCTTTGGCATTGTTGGTGAATCTGGTTCTGGAAAAACTACAATTGGCCGTACAATACTTCGCTTAATAGAGCCGACATCAGGTGTTATTCGATACCTGTCGACAGATATTACTTCTCTTAACAAGAGAGAACTTCGTATTTTTCGGAGAAAGATGCAAATTGTTTCACAAGACCCCTATAATTCACTTCATCCAAGAAAACTTGTAAAAAACATAATAGGCGAAGGTTTACAGATACATTTTAATCTTTCATCTGAAGAAATCCATAAAAAGGTAAGAGATATACTTGAACAAGTTGGTCTTCGTGAAGAGCATATGTTTCGTTATCCCCACGAATTTAGTGGCGGACAACGGCAACGTATTTCTGTGGCGAGGGCACTTGTTTTAAAGCCAGAGTTCCTCATATTAGACGAACCCACATCTTCCCTTGATGTTTCGGTGCAAGCGGTTATTTTAAAAATGTTTAAGGATCTTAAGAGAGACTTTTCTTTAACTTATCTTTTCATTACTCACGATCTTGCTGTAATAGATTATATGACCGATTATATGGCAGTAATGTATCTTGGTCAGATAATGGAGGTTGGTACAAAAGACGATATATTTTTATCCCCTAAACATCCTTATACAGTACTCCTCCTTAACTCAATTCCATATCCTGATCCGAGGGGGAGAAAGAAGAAAGTAATACCTAAGGGTGAGATACCGAGCCCAATAGATCCTCCCCCGGGCTGTAGATTCCATACAAGATGTCCTTATGTGAAAAATATATGTTTAAAAGTAGAACCTGAAATAAGTGAAATAGGTAAGGGGCATTTAGTTAAGTGTCATTTTCCGCTAATCAGTTGAAATTCCTAAAATTTGTAAAAGATTGATAAAAGAATTAATAAAGAGACCTATTTTCTATCCTATTTGCCTGTCCATTTCTTTCAGATAATTTACGTAAACTGAGCCTAACTCAGTAATAGAAAAAATATCCCCTTCCTCTTCCCGAATAAATTCTAAATCAAGGAGGGCGTCTAGTATAGCCTCCCGTTCTTCTGGATGGGATATTTTAGGCTGCCATATATTATCAAATTCTTCTCGGTTTACCGATTTGGATTTATGAAGCCAGAATAAAACATATTTTGCGTACAAGACCAGATAGGTATCAGCATAGAGAAATCGCCATCTAATGCTTTCCTTTTGCAATTTTCGGATATATTTAGCCATCTCTTCTTCTCTTAAAACGACGGAGTCTGTATCTTGAATTTCTTTTTTTAATATATTGTCCACCTTGGAATCGTAATAAGAAGCTAAATCACCAATATTAATATCGGAAATTAAACCGAGAAATTGTTCTTGTCTTGATTGTTGAGAATCGTTCTGCCTTGATTTTTTAGCAGTAATAAATTCTTCAAAGAACTTATAAATAGGCTTCTCAAATAATAATACACTGAGAACCAGATACACCATTATCAAGGCGACCCAGGAATTAGTTATTTCTGCTAACGATGGCTTTACCGGCCACCAGATTAATAGAAGAATGCTGACTATCACAATTAATAAGATAAATAAAACAACCGCAAAGGTAATTCTTTGCATATTTAAAATTTCCTTTTTTCCTTTTAAATTAGTTTTATACATTATCTTATTTTCCTCCTTAATAAAGATTCTATCTTGTTGCTTCTTTCAAAGCAGCTCTTGCCAGGAGTCTGGTAGAATCAAGTATAGGTAGAGATGAATTCTCTTGATTTACTAACAGCGGTATTTCGGTACAACCAAGAACAACCGCGTCACATCCTTTGTTTTTTAATTCATCGATGACTCTCTTAAAATAAGTGAGCGCTTCTGAAGTAAAACAAGCATTAACTAATTCATCAAAAATTATCTTATTGATTCTCTCTCTATCTTTTACTTCGGGTATCATATATTCAATGCCAACCGCAGTAATTTTGGCAGGGTAGACCGGGCCCTCCATTAAATATCGTGTGCCTAAAATTCCCAAGCATTTATAATCTTTTTGCTTTGCTTCAGTGGCAACTTCCCGTGCAATGTGAAGCCAGGGAATTCGTGATTCTTTGACTACAAAGTCGAATGCCTGGTGTATGGTGTTATCGGGGCATATAACAAAATCTGCTCCCACTTTTGCCAGTTTAGATACCGAAGATAACATTAAATCTGCTACTCCTTCCCAATCCCCCTTTTCGATATACCGCATATACTCACTCAGAGGGTAAGTGTGCATAGTAATCTCCGGATGAGCGTGTCTTCCCAATAAACTTGTTCCTTCCTTGCAGATTGTACGATAACAAAGAGCTGCACCTTCTGCACTACATCCGACTATTCCGATATGTTTTGACATAATTTCCCTTCCCTTAATAAAAGAATTCGACAAAAAAGAAGAAATTCCTTTTTATTTTGAAAAAATATATATAAAATCTTGATTTTTAATGTTAATGTTTTTTTATTTTCACTAATAGTCCTGGAGCAATATTTCTTTAACCCCACTTAATATATCTCTTTTATATAAGATTCTACTACACTTTTAATAATTTCTTTATTTTTATTAGTTTGCCTTAAACAGTAAATCGGTTTCTTAATTTCCACTTCAATTTTGTTTAAGCTTCTGATGAATTTTGCTCCCCTCGGCAAAACTTTATCTGCTCCTTTAATTTTTATGGGTACAATAGGAACCCCTACCTTGGTAGCCAGATAGGCAGCTCCGGCTTTAATGGGTAAATCATCCTTTTGACGGTCAACTCCCCCTTCGGGGAAAATTCCCAAAATTCCGCTTTGCTGTAGGATTTTTAATGATTGTTTTATAGCCTTAATATCATTTTCTCTTTGAACCGGGATAGAATTAGCCTTCCGTAATAAATAACCAAGCCAATGTATTTCAAAAAGATAGGCAGCAGCTACAAAAATAATTTTAGGTTTAATAGATACTCCCAGAATAACCGGGTCTAATAAACTTGAATGATTAGCTACGATAATAAATGGGCCATCCTGGGGTATATTTTGTTGACCGGTTACCTTAAGCCTAAAGAATAATTTAAAAATGATTAAAAATTTAATTTTGGCAATAATATATAACAAAATAATCTGCCTTTTTATTTTTCTTATTTTGTTTCAGTTTGCTCAAAAATCCAGTCACCTATTATTTTTAAGGCAATGGGTGAAATTGTTTCTTCAATTTTAGCATATTCTGAGGGAACCCCGGTCTGAGCAGTCTGAAAAAGATGATTGAGGCCTGGTAATTCTTTAATAGTATAATTCTGGTTTCCACCTACTTTGAGGGCTTCTTCGATAGCACTGAGATTTTCTTTGGGTGGCACCTGAAGGTCTTTCTCTCCATTTATAGCCAATACCGGACATTTCACCTTACTCAAAGTTGGTTTAGGATCATAAGTCAGGAAAAACTTAAGCCAGGGAGATAATAAGCTCTGAAGTTGAGCTTTAAGGAACACTTCCGGGTCACCTATTTGTTCTTTTTTCACATCACTCATTTTTTCCCAATCTTCCAAAAACATCTGGCGGAGTTTTTCTTCAGCAATTTCACTATCCTCTTCTTCTTTTAAAACAGAAAATATCTTTTCATTAAACTGACGATTCTTAATAATATCTTCTTCGCTAACCCCCATTGCCCTGTAAATTAAAGCACCCTGCAAATATAGAATTTCCTCTCCGATTAATCCTGTCCCGGCCATTAATACAATAAAAGTTACATCAGGTGATTTTACCGCCACCATAGGAGCAATCAAACCACCTTCGCTATGACCGATAAGGCCGATTTGTTCAGGATTAATTTCCTTTCGGGTCTTAAGATATTCTATTCCTGCTAATACATCAGATGCAAAATCTTCACTGGTAGCTTGGGAAAAGTCGCCGTTAGATTTTCCCACTCCCCTATCATCTACTCTAAGAACAGCGACCCCCTGACGAGTTAGATAATCTGCTAATACAAGAAAGGGACGATGGTTGTATATAGTTTCATTACGGTCCTGTGGCCCCGAACCGCTAATTAATAAAACTACCGGTGAAGGACCCTTCCCAGATGGCAAAGTCAAAGTCCCTGCAAGTGTAATTCCTGCTTCCTTATTTTCATATACCAATTCTTCTTCTATGTAAGGATAAGGTTTTTTTGGCTCCTGAGGTCTAAGAATTTCCACTGCTTTATCTACACGCTTAAGCGTAAGGGGTAATGTCTGTCCGGACTGTTTCCACTCTCCCTCAATGACTAAAAAATCTTCACTGACTTTCCCTTCAAAAACGCCTCCCGCAGATTTTACTTCCAGGCGTAAAATGTTATCTTTAAAGATAACTTCTTCCACGGGGATGTCAGTTGCTCCCTGGTCGGGGCTATCCAAAGTCGCAGTCAGAGTTCCATCCGGATTTTTAGAAATTTTAAATACAATTCTAAGTTCTATTCCAGGAACTTTTAGCTTGCCCTCCCAGATACCTTCAATGCTTATTTCGGAAGTATCTTGCTGTTGAGCAAACCCTATCATACAAACACTACTTGCCATTATTAAAGCAAGACAAATTAAACTACCAAGCATAATTTTATAAATCCTTTTCACAATACTTTTTCTCCTTTTTTATTTTTCTATATTTAGAAAATGATTAATTTAATAATCAGCCTTTCTATTCTTATTTTCTCTCCTGACCAATTACGAGCTAAGTCCCACATCAAGTACCATCATTACTGTAAAACCTACCATTGCGCCTAAAGTAGCTAAATCCGTATTTTTACCGCGTTGAGACTCGGGAATTAGCTCCTCAACTACTACAAAAATCATTGCTCCTGCAGCAAAAGACAGAGCATAGGGTAAGATAGGTTTTACCATAATAACAGCAACTGCTCCGATAACACTAGCAATAGGTTCTACTATTCCGGATAATTGTCCATACCAGAAACTTTTAAACCGTGACATTCCTTCGCCTCGAAGAGGTATGGAGATAACCAGGCCTTCTGGAAAATTTTGAATCCCTATACCTATCGCCAGAGCTATCGCTACCGGTAAAGTTGCAGAAGGAAAACCTGCAGCAACAGCCCCAAAAGCCACCCCCACAGCCAGACCTTCAGGAATATTATGCAAAGTTACAGCAAAAATAAGTAAAGTACTACGCTGAAAGGATGTTTTAATACCTTCAGCTTCTTCTATCGGAAAGCCGAGATGGAGGTGGGGAAGTATTTTGTCAATCCCCCCTAAAAAAATACCTCCCAGGAGAAAACCCACCATTGGAGGAAACCATACTGGAACATTCAAATCTTCAGACATCTCAATAGCCGGAGCTAATAGTGACCAATAACTCGCGGCAATCATGACCCCTGCTGCAAAGCCCAACATAGTATCGAGGATTTTTCTATCTATCTCTTTAGCCATAAATACAGTGGCCGCTCCCAACGCAGTCAGTCCCCAGGTAAAAAGTCCTGCTAGTAGAGCTTGTACTACAGGATGAAATTGTTGTAGAAAACCTATCATATTTCAACTCCTCTTCATCTTTATTAACCATAGAGAGTAGTTCTTTATTTTTTGTTTAACAGCTATAATTCTATATCTCAAACTGCTTTTTAGTCTTTTTTTTCTTTTTTTCTATCGATTACTCTGATAGAAATGTTATATGATTTATAGAATAAATATGTTAAGAATCATTTTACTTCTCTATTCTACAAAATAAGAAAAAATCCTCTTTTCGCAGAAAAGTTTTTAGTTGTTCGTGTTAGGTTAATTGTAATATTATGTGAAAATGACTTTTTCTCCTTATTTTACTCTATACAGGGTTAAGAAAAAGTAGATAATATTTTAAAGCAGATTAGTGGTAGAAAAAAGTGAAAGGTATTTGATTTATCAAATCAGAATGTCAAATGTTTTGACGCGAATCCTAAACAACAATTAAATATTTCATCTAACATTCCGCGGATAGACGAAGTTCAGCAAAACCGAATGTGCCGACGGCCAAGCTGCGGAGCGGACGCAGCGTATATCCGCTGTTAGGTGGTGTTGCAACATATCTTCATTTCAAATTACCATATGTATGGTATTAATCGATATTTTACTTTTTGTGTATATTCACTATATCCAGGAAGTTTATCTATAAGTATTTTTTCTTCACTTATAATTCGAAAAATAATTAAAACAGGCAATGGAAGAATAGCTAATACTGCCCAATATGAACCAAGTGCTAATGGACTTAAAATATACATCGTTAATACAGCTACATACATGGGATGACGAATAATTGCATATGGACCTGTGGATATTACTTTCTGACCTTTTTCTACTTCAATAATTCGTGAAGCATAGGTATTTTCTTTTAACACCAAAAAGAATAGCAAATATCCTATAAAAATAAATAAATCAGCAATTATAATTACTACAAACGGAACCTCAGACCATTCAAAACGATAATCAAATCCAGGAATAATAAAGGCTGTAAAAAAGACTAAGATGGAAAGCTTAACGAATACTTTTTGAGGTTCTTCTTTTTCTTTTATTTTCATTCGACGTTCTAATAATTCTGGGTCTTTCTTTAAAAGATATATTAAAACAAAAATCATAGGAGTAAATAATATTCCTATATAGACCCATGCTTCCCAAAACTTTATTGATCCTGCTGGAAGAAAAAAAATGAGACCTATAAGAATAATTGCTAATACGAATCGTATTAAAACTTTAATCAAAAGTTGTCTATTATTGCTTGTATTTTTTCCCTTCATATATACCTTCCTAATTTTATTAGAAAAATAATATTTATGTTAATATATTAAATTATGTTGCAATATCGTCTAATATTTTGCAGGTATGCGAAGTTGCCCGAAGGTCAATTTGGGTAAGCGAAGCAAACCGCATACCCGCTCTGTTAAGTGACCCCAATAGGGGCAAGCAAGGCACGAAGTGCTACAGAGTGCCCAAGCCCACACCTACCTTTATTTCTTTCCTTTTCCCAATCTTTCCTGAATCGCATCACTTGTTAATTCTCTAATAGTATCTGAAGCAATCCATTTAGCACTTTTTGAATCTGTCTTTTGAATCTTCTTCGCGGCTTCAATTGCTTTTCTATTCAAGTCAAGATTCCGTTTTCCAATCTGTCTCAATGCCCAGTTAACTGCTTTCTTAACAAAATTTCTATTATCGGTAGATTCCCTTTTTAGGATAGGAAAGAATTTCTCAAATTGTTCATCACTCGCATTTTTATCTTTAAAAGCCAACCATGCCATTAGCGCAAATCCTGCCCTTTTAACAAACTCTTCGTCCCTTCCACTCCATTCTACGGCTTTTTGATAAGCAAATTTGGTCTTTGTGAAAAGATTTTGACAACACTGATCACAGATTTCCCAATAGTCAAAATCCTTTGCCCAGTTTTCCATCTGCTTCTCAGTGACCAGCTT
>NCRO01000130.1 GCA_002849045.2 Candidatus Sediminicultor secundus | reverse complement strand
TGATTGGGCTAAAATACATTATAAAATATTAGGTAAGATATCTAATAGAATTATCAACGAGGTTAAAGGTATTAACCGTGTGGTTTATGATATAAGTTCAAAACCACCAGCAACGATCGAATGGGAGTAAAATCGTATCGCGTATCGAGTATCGCGTGAAGAGAATAGGAGCCAAATTAGTATATAGCATGAAGTGAAAAACGAAAAATGCAAAGCGTAAAACCATAGTTCAAAATAAAAAATTTGTCCCATACCTATACGCTAAACGCTATACGCTGTAAAGGTTTTGAATTTTAAATTATGGTTTTACGCTTTTCGCTTTAAGTTTTTAGTTTAATATGATAAGAAGCATGTACAATAAATTAATTAGAATGACTAAAATATCGAAAGGATAGGTAAAAATTTTTATGTCCACATTAGTAGTAGTTGGATCTCAATGGGGAGACGAAGGAAAAGGTAAAATAACTGATTTGCTTTCCGAGGAAGCAGACATTATTATTAGATATCAAGGGGGTTGTAATGCTGGCCATACGGTAGTAAAGGGAGATAAGCAATTTATCTTTCACCTTATACCTTCTGGTATCTTGCATAAAGGGGTAAAATGTCTTATCGGTAACGGAGTGGTGGTAGATCCGGAATCTTTATTGCAAGAAATAGAAAATTTAAAGAAAAAAAACATAGAAATCGATGACAATTTATTCATAGATTTTAAAGCCCATGTTGTCTTACCTTATCATAAAATCTTGGATGAGATAAAAGAAATGAAAAGAGGGAAAGATAAAATAGGTACAACCAAAAGAGGTATTGGTCCAGCCTATGTAGATAAAATTGCCCGCACCGGGATAAGAATGATTGATTTGATCGATGAAAAGTTTTTACCAAAAAAATTAGAGAATAATCTAAACGAAAAGGATACTATTTTTAAAAAATTATATAGGCTTAAAATATCTAATCAGGAAAAGAAGGATATTTTAAAAAAATACAAGAAATATGGTCAATTGTTAAAAAAATACGTGATAGATGTTTCCCTATACCTAAATCGAGCAATTAATGAAAATAAAAAAATATTATTTGAAGGTGCTCAAGGGACTCTCTTGGATGTTGACCATGGGACTTTTCCTTATGTAACTTCCTCTAATCCAATAGCCGGTGGGGCTTGCATTGGAACAGGCGTAGGTCCTACTAAGATAGATAGAGTTATGGGAATAACCAAAGCATATACTACTCGAGTAGGGAGAGGTCCTTTCCCCACGGAAATGCAAGGGGAATTGGGAGAATATACCCGTCAAAAAGGGGGAGAATTTGGAGCAACTACCGGAAGGCCTCGAAGATGTGGTTGGTTCGATGCAGTATTAGTAAACTATGCAGTCAGAATTAATGGGATGGATAGCATGGTTTTAACTAAGATAGATGTCCTAAGTGATTTTGACAAGATTAAAATATGCACTTCTTATAAGTATAATGAAGAAATAATAAAAGAGTTACCAGTTAATTTAGAAACCTTACAAAACTGTATCCCGGTATATGAAGAGATGGAAGGATGGAAGGGAAATATTTCTCGGATAACTAAATACGTAGACCTTCCCCCGCAATTAAAGGATTATATTAACCGAATAGAAGAATTGGTAAAAACTAAAGTAGTTATAGTATCTATAGGCCCCAAGAGAAGCCAAACTATCATCAGAGAAAATGTATTTAAATGAGCAAAATAAAGGTTAATTGGTTAGTTTGTTTAAGTTTACCGACTAATTAATATATAGTGAATAGTATTTCATTCTATCGGATAGCGTGCAGCGTATAGCGAAAAACGAAAAGCGCAAAACTATATTCGTATCTCGTGAATCGTATCTCGTGAAGATGGTTAGCCGGTTAGCGGTTAGCCAGTTTACCGGTTACCCAGTTGAAGAATTAAAATCAAACTGGTTAACTGTATCAGCTAACTCCAACTTACAACTGAGAACTTGTATTTGAAATTAATGACTAGAATTAACTGGCCAACTGGTAAACTGGGTAACCAAGTAACCAAATTAACTTGTATCTCGTATTTAATACTAACGACTATTCACTATTCACTAACGACTAGTTAAGAGGTGACAATAATGATTGATCGATATTCCCTCCCGGCCATGAAAAATATCTGGGAAGAGGAAAATAAATATAAAATCTGGTTAAAAATAGAGCTTTTAGCCTCTGAAGCTTTATTTGAATTAGGAAAGATAGACCAAGATGCTATTGAAAATATCAGGAAAAATGCCAGATATTCTATAAACCGTATTCAGGAAATAGAAAAAACAACTCGACACGATGTACTAGCTTTTACCACTGCCGTGGGAGAAAATTTAGGAGAACATTCCCGTTATTTCCATCAAGGATTAACCTCTTCTGATATATTAGATACCTCTTTAGCCTTGATGTTAAAACAGTCTGCTGAAATAATCATAGAAGATATTGATAATTTGATAAATGCGTTAAAAGAAAGGGCTTTAGAGCACAAATATACTCTGATGGTAGGAAGGACGCATGGTGTTCATGCCGAACCAATTACCTTTGGCTTTAAAGTGGCTTTGTGGTTCTCCGAAATGCAGAGAAATTTGGAAAGGATGAAGAGGGCGCAGGAAGAAATAAGTTATGGTAAAATATCGGGAGCAGTAGGCACCTTTGCCCACATTGACCTCCATGTCGAGGAATATGTTTGTGCGAAATTAAATCTAAAACCAGCTAAGATTTCTAATCAAATTATTCAAAGAGACAGACATGCCAATTATTTAGGTACATTAGCAGTAATTGCCAGTTCTTTAGAAAAATTTGCTACTGAGGTCAGAAGTTTACAAAGGACTGAAATTTATGAAGTAGAAGAAAATTTTTCCACTGGGCAGAAGGGTTCTTCGGCTATGCCTCACAAGAGGAATCCCATAATTTGCGAGAGAATTTGCGGACTTTCCCGAGTAGTTAGAGCTAATGCTATGACTGCCCTGGAAAATGTAAACCTATGGCACGAGAGAGACATTTCTCATTCCTCCACAGAACGCATTATTATTCCAGATAGTAATATTCTAATCGATTATATGTTACAAAAATTTACTAACCTTATTTCTAATTTAAATGTGCATCCCGAGCGAATGAAAGAAAATTTAGAAAAAACCAAAGGTCTGATATTTTCTCAAAAGATAATGTTAGATCTTACCGAAAAAGGTCTTTCTCGAGAGGAAGCTTACCGGATGGTGCAGGGAATTTCTATGCGGGTCTGGCAGGGTCAAGCTGAGTTTAAAGAACTTTTATTGGAAGACCCGGAAGTAAGTCAATATTTAAAAAAATCAGAGATAGAAGAATGCTTTGATTATCGGACTTATTTAAAAAATATAGACCCAATATTTATCAGAGTATTTGGCCAATAGAATTACCTGAACAATAAATTTTTAGTAAAAAATAGAAAAAAACAATAAAAAATAACAGGTACAACACACTTACACTCTCTCCTCATTTTTTATAAAAAAAATTAAAAAATATATTTAAACATATTGCTTTTATTTAATAGAAGAAAGGAGCATTAAATGAAAGAGCAACCGATTGGTTTTTTAGATTCGGGGTTAGGTGGTTTATCGGTAGTGAAAGAAGTTAAAAAATTACTCCCCCGAGAAAATATTGAATATTTTGCTGATAATCAGCGTCAACCTTATGGTGAAAAGAGCCAATCAGAACTTATTAAATTTACTTTACAGATAATTAGCTTTTTTTTAAAGAAAAAGATTAAAATTTGTGTTATTGCATGCAATACAGCTACCGCTGCCAGCCTTAAAAAAGCAAGAGAATATTTTTTTTCTATTCCCATCATAGGTGTTATCCAGCCAGCAGTTCAGGATGCCATAAAGAAGACTTCAAACAAAAGGGTCGGAGTTATTGCCACCGAATTTACCACCAAAAATGGAGCTTATCCTAAAGAGATTAAAAGTGTTGCCCCCAAAATAAAAGTTTTTTCTAATTTTTGTCCCGAATTTGTCTCTATAGTTGAGGAGGGTAAATTTACTGCACCTAAAACCTACGAAGTTGCCCGAGAATATCTAAAACCTTTAAAAAAAGCGCAAATTGATACTTTAATATTAGGCTGTACCCATTATTCTTTCTTAAAAAAAGTAATTTTCAAGATTATGGGTCCAGAAGTAATACTAATCGATCCTGCAACAAGTACATCGTTAATTTTAAAAAAAATCCTAAATCAAAAGGGAATCTTAAAAGAAGAAGGGAAAGGTGAAGGTAATTATTACACTACTGGTTTCCCGAAAAAAGTAGGAAAAACTGCTAAAATCATTCTTAATAGTGATAATTTTAAAATCCAAAAAGTAAAGTTAGAAGAATTAGACAAGATAAAAGTTAATGATGAAGAAGTTTTAGAATACTATGAACTAAATAAGGATAGCTTCACTGAAAAAGAGCAAGTCTATTTATATAATATTTTAATAGAGACCGAAGAAGAGGCTCAAGATGTTCTGGAACAATTGAAAGCAGGAGGAGATTTTAGCGAAATTGCTATAGAGAAATCTACCGGTCCCAGAGCCGGTCTCTTATACACATCTGACGCTGCCGACGATACACAGAGGGGAGAGACCAGCGACACACAGATACGACGA
>NCRO01000129.1 GCA_002849045.2 Candidatus Sediminicultor secundus | reverse complement strand
GAAACCCTTCGAGCAGAGATTGCTAAAGGACTACCGATAGTAGCGATCAATGCACCAGACCTTAGAGACCCCGAAGATAGGATACCTGTTTTAACTTATGTTGGTGAAGATAGCTATTTTATCGGAGTTAAGGCAGCTCAGGAGACATTAGAGAGATTTACTCCCAAACGCGCAATATTTGCAAACCATCATCCAGGAGCTACTAACATTGAAGCAAGAGGAAGAGGTTATATAGATACCATGAAAGCAAAAGGCGTGATTGTAGAATCTCTGGACATTACCGAGGATGCAGTTAAAGGAGCCGAGGTGGTAGCTGCATATTTAATGGCACATCCCGAAACTGATGCAATTTTCTCTTCAAATACTCTTCGTACAGAGACGATTATCCCACGTTTAGAAGCAGATGGAATAAAAGTGGGAGTAGATGTAAAGATCGCCCAAATGGATAGTTCTCCCAAGATACTCGAATACATCCAGGAAGGTAAAGTAATGTTTACTATGGATCAACAACAGTACCTGCAGGGTTACCTGGGAGTAGTATTTGCTTATTTAAGTGCAAAGTATGGTTATATTCCTCCACCGGCACCAGTGTCCACAGGACCAGCAACCATTACTGCAGAGGATATACCATCTTTGGTGGATTTAGTTAAAGAAGGATACAGGTAAACCTTAACTGGAAGGAACGATAATTAGATATATTGGGTGGTGTCTGAAAAGTAACACCACCCAATATTATATAAAATAGCTATTAGGAGGAATTGATGGAAAAGTCAACAAATAACATAGGGGTTGAAACTCGAGGGCAATTTTTAAGTTTCTCTCAGATACGTAGGTGGCCTGAATTTGGAGTTATAATTGCCTTTCTGGTATTATTTACAATTTTTTCTGTTTTTTCATCAAAATTTTTAACCTTACGTAATTTTACCGGGATACTTACTATAGTATCAGAATTAGGAATTATGGCGGTCGGCGTAGCTTTTTTAATGATCGCTGGAGAATTTGATCTTTCGGTTAGCAGCGTTTATGCCTTATCAGGTTTTTTGTTTGTAACCTTAGCAAATAGCTTTAATTCACCATTAGCCTTCATTATTACCTTGACATTTGCAGCTTTTATTGGCTTTTGTAATGGAATGATAACCCTACGAGCCCAGATCCCTTCATTTATAGCAACTTTAGGTATGATGTTGTTTTTAAGAGGATCACTTTTGGCTGTTACCGGAGGTGAATCGGTTAGTTATTCAAGTGATGCCATTATGCCAACTATATTGACCCGATTTATAGGTTATGGTTTTCGGCCTTCTCATATCTGGTTCTTTTTACTCACCTTGCTATTTTCACTTGTCCTTACCAATACACGTTATGGGAATTGGGTATTTGCAACTGGTGGGAAGAAAGAAGTAGCAAGGGCAATGGGAGTAAATGTAAATAAAGTAAAAGTAACAAATTTTATGTTATCATCTCTAATGGCCTCATTATCAGGTTGTATTGTAATTAGTAGATTTAATCTTGCTAACGCATCATTTGGAACAGGAATGGAATTGGAAGCCATTGCCTCAGCGGTTATCGGAGGGACTTTCTTAACCGGAGGTTATGGAACAATCATTGGAGTATTTTTTGGAGCATTCCTCATGGGTATGATGAGGACTGGTCTGGTAATGATAGGAGCGCCTGCCTATTGGTATCAAACATTCGTAGGAGCAATTTTAATAATAGCAGCAACAATCAATCTTAAGCTTAGACGTTTAGAGATGTAAAGGTGAAGGAGGGTCATAATTTATGCAGGAAGTTACATCATTAGCAAAAATGGTCGATATGGAAAAGAATTTTGGAGCAGTTCAGGCATTGAAAAAGGTAAGTATTGAGATTCGACCTGGAGAAATTTTGGGGTTGTTAGGAGATAATGGAGCAGGTAAATCTACTCTTATAAAGATCCTTGCCGGTGTAATCCCTCCAGATGGAGGTAAGATTTATTTTGAAGATAAAGAAGTAAAATTCTCCTCTCCAAAAGATGCGAGAGCAAAGGGGATTGAAACAGTTCATCAAGCACTGTCTTTGGTAGATATAATGAGCATCTCCAGGAACTTTTTTTTAGGAAGAGAACCAACCAGAAGAATGGGACCGATATATTTACTTGATAAAAAAAAAGATGAATGAAGAATGTGAAAGAGCAGTTACCAGGTTAGGTGTAAGGGTAAGGTCGCCAAATGAATTTGTATCGATTTTATCCGGAGGAGAGAGACAAGCAATATCAATAGGAAGAGCTATGCATTTTAAAGTCAAGCTCCTTATCCTTGATGAGCCTTTAGCGGCCTTATCAGTTAGAGAAACAAGGGAAGTGCTTAGACAGGTAGAAAAAGCAAGCGAGTCAGGGGTTTCAGTTATTTTTATCACTCACAATGTGTATCATGTTTATCCTGTTGCAGAAAGATTTGTAATGTTAGACAAGGGGATAAAAATAGGAGAGGTTTATAAAAAAGATGCCAGCCCGGAAGATATTATAGAGATAATAGCCACCGGAAAGATGACAAAGACATTAAAATCTTAAAAACCGGAGCAAAGGTTTCTAATTTTCCTCATATTTTTAGGAGATGTACTAATGAATTCTCGAGAAAGGGTAAGAAAAGCCATTAATCATCAAAAAACTGATCGTATTCCTCTTGATTTAGGTTCAACTTTGGTGACCGGAATTCAGGCAAGTACTTATTTTAAATTAAGAGAAGCGCTTGGTTTAAAGAATCAGTCGGTAAGGATAATCGATCCTTTTCAGATGCTTGGCGAAGTTGATATGGAAGTAATAGAGAAATTAGGGATAGATACTGTTGGATTATGGCTTCCCAACAATGTATTTGGATTTAAAAACGAGAGATGGAAGTCATGGAAACTATTTGATGATACTAAAGTATTAGTGCCTGAAAAATTTACTACTAAAAGGGACGATGGAGGTAATATTTATCTTTATCCCCAAGGGGATAATTCAGTTCCTCCTTGTGCGAAGATGCCCCGAGAAGGTTATTATTTTGACCTTTTAGTACGCCAGGAGCCTTTTGATGAGAGAAATTTAAATCCGGAGGATTGGGTCAATCAGCAGTATTCAATTTTTTCTGAAGAAACATTAAGGTATTTAGAGAACAGGGCAGATGAGCTATATAAAAATACAGGTCTTTGTATTGTCGGAGAATTTATAGATGCAAGTTTTGGAGATATTGCTATGGTACCAGGTCCAGCCATAAAAAATCCTAAGGGGATCAGGGAACCGGTAAGATGGATTACCGCTCATATTGAATATCCCGAATATATAAAGGGAATCTTTGAATTGCAATGTGAAATAGCCCTGAAAAATTTGAAACTCTCTTATGAAGCAGTAGGAAATAAAATAGATGTAATTATGGTTAGCGGAACAGATTTTGGGACTCAAAATGCCCCCTTTATATCACCTGATATGTATCGGGAGTTTTACAAACCCTTTCATAAGAGGATAAATGATTGGATTCACAAGAATACACCATGGAAGACTTTTTATCATAGTTGTGGCTCTATCATCACTTTTTTAGATGATTTTGCAGAAGCAGGAGTAGATATTTTAAATCCTGTTCAGACTTCAGCTAAAGATATGGATCCCAAAATGTTAAAGGAAAGATACGGAGATAAATTGGTATTCTGGGGTGGTGGAGTAGACACACAGAGGACGCTTCCCTTTGGTACCCCTGAAGAGGTAAGAAGAGAAGTCAACAAACGTTGCCAGATATTTGGGAAGGAAGGGGGTTTTGTATTTAACACCGTTCACAACATTCAGTCAAAAGTTCCTATTGAAAATCTTGTAGCAATGTTTCAAACTGTAAAGGAATTTAAATTTTAATAAAAATATTTAAATTAATTCAAATATTATGAAAAGGAAAAGAAATGCAGTTTTCGTTATGTATAGACTCAATATATCCCAAAGATAATTTAAAGGAGAAACTTGAAAAAATAAAACAGGCAGGATTTAAATTTATTGAATTCTGGGATTGGCGAGATAAAGATTTTAATTTAATTATGGATAGCCGTTTGAAAGTTTCAAATTTTAGCGGGAATAGAATATCATCTTTAACTTTAGATAATAAAGAAAAAGTTATCCAGGAAATAAATACATCTATCGATATAGCAAAGAGATTAAAATGTGACCGCATTATGTTATTATCAGATATATTAGAGGGTGATGGAAGCGTAAAAACTAATTCACTAAGCAGTGAAAAAAAATTACTTCGCTTATATGATAATCTTAGAGTTCTTGTTGAGGTTGCTAAAAAGAGAGACATTATGTTGGTGATTGAACCACTAAACTCTTTAAAAGACCATAAAAATTATTTTTTAGATAATCTTCCAATAACCCTTGAGTTGATTCAGTCGATAAATTCTGAGCATCTTAAAATACTTTATGATATTTACCATATGCAGATTATGGAGGGAAATGTCTTAGAAACTATGCAAAAATATCACCAATTTATAGGATATATTCATGTAGCAAATGTTCCTTACAGATGTGAACCTTGGATCGGAGAACTTGACTTCAAATTTATTCTTAGAGAACTCTCTAAAGTTTATTCAGGATTTGTAGGATTTGAGTTTTTTGTAAAAGAAAAAAGTTTTACTTATGAAAAACTTTATAAATGGATTCAATCAGTTGATTTATAAAAAGAATACATTATAAATGATTGCTCAGACTAATAAGGGGATTACACAGATTTTTAATAAGGGATAAAACTTAACCTGTGCAGTCTAATATAATCTCTGTAATCATTTATTTATAGATAAAAAATTAACAAGAAAGGAAATATAAATTATGGAAAAAGTTAATATTGGTGTAATTGGTGTGGGTAGAATTGGACGGTTACATGTTCGCAATTTAAAATATCAGGTTCCTGGGTCAAAAGTATTGGCAGTTGCTGATATATTTGAAAAGAGTGCCAGGGAAGTGGCATCCCAATTAGAAATACCTATCGCTGAAAAAGATTATCGAGTTTTATTGGAAAATAACGACATTGATGCAGTAGTTATCTGTTCCTCTACCGATACCCATGCTCAGATAATTTCCGAAGCAGCCCAGGCGGGGAAACATATCTTCTGTGAAAAACCTATTGCTTTAGATATAGATAAAATAGACCAAGCTATAGCTGCAGTCAAAAATACGGGAATAAAATTACAGGTAGGATTTAATCGCCGTTTTGACCCCAGCTTTAAAAAGGCAAAAGACCTGGTGGTAAAAGGCACAATCGGCACACCCCACCTGGTACGAATAACCAGCAGAGATCCTGAACCACCACCGATCAGTTATATTAAAGTATCCGGGGGAATCTTTTTGGATATGATGATTCATGATTTTGATATAGCCCGTTTCCTTTTAGGTCAAGAGGTGGTTGAGTTGATGGCAGTGGGCAGCTGCTTGGTTGACCCGGCAATTGGGGAAGCAGGAGATATTGATACCGCTATAGTTACTTTGAAATACGAAGGTGGTGCCTGGGGAACTATCGATAACAGTCGAAAGGCAGTTTATGGCTATGACCAGCGGATAGAAATATTTGGCTCAGAAGGCTGCGTAATGGTAGGGAATCCATCACCAACAGAAGTAACTATTAATAGCGCTGAGGATACCAAGACTGATAAACCTCTTTATTTCTTTATAGAACGATATCAAGAAGCTTATTTAGCTGAAATGGAAGAATTTATCAAATGCATCCAGGAAAATAAAGAACCGTCAGTGGGTGGATTTGATGGTAAAATCTCTGTTCAGATGGGATACGCAGCTAAAGAATCTCTAACTAAGGGGAGTTTTGTAAAAATAATAAGGTGAAAAATTATTAAACAGGAAGGAAATAATAAGAACTAATTATGAATCCAACCATAAAGGATGTGGCAAAATTAGCGGAGGTCCATCCCTCCACAGTATCCCGGGTGATTAATAATGATTCCCGGATAAGTGAAAAGACTAAAAACAAAGTTCTTTTGATAATTAAAAAATTAGGATATACTCCCAATGCAATTGCTCGGGGGCTAAAGACAAAAAGAACTTATACCCTGGGAATGTTAATTCCTGATATCACCAATCCTTTTTTTGCAGAGATAGCCCGAGGTGTGGAGGATGCAGCAAATAAAAATAATTTCAATGTAATATTATGTAATACTGATGACAAGTTAAAAAAAGAAAGAATTTATCTGGAGATATTAAAGGGGAAAAGAGTTGATGGTTTAATTTTGGGGACGGCCCATATCAAAGACAAAAGCATCTTAGAATTAGAGAAGAAGAAATTTCCTTATATATTAGTTTCCCGAAATATTGAAAAATTAAATAAAAATTGTATAATCGTTGATGATGTAGAAGGTGGAATTGTGGCTACTGAATATTTAATTAAGATTGGTCATCGTCGAATTGCCCATATCACTGGTCCTCTTAAGACAAGATCAGCACTTAATAGATTAAAAGGCTATAGATTAGCTTTAAAAAAATATGAAATTGAATACAGAGACGAATTGGTAGGAGAAGGTGATTTTAGAATAAAAGGTGGCTATCAGGTTATGAAAAGATTTTTAAAATTAGCTGAACCGCCTACTGCTATATTTGCTGCCAATGATTTGCTGGCTTTAGGAGCTATGCAAGTTATTCAAAAAAAGAATTTCCGTATTCCAGAAGATTTTTCAGTAGTAGGTTTTAATGACATTAAATTAGCATCTTTTGTCTATCCCTCTTTGACTACTATTCGTCAGCCGATGTTGGAGATGGGAGCATTAGCAGTAAAGATGTTAATAAAGATAATAGAGGAGGGAGAATTTAATCAAAGAAAAGAAGTGTTAGAATCTAAATTAATCATCAGAGAATCTTGTAAAAAGGTAAACAGAAAATAAAAAAAGTAAATTTTAAATTAAAATTAAAAAAAGGAGAAACAAAAATGAAAACTGTTACTTTGTATGCCGATTGGCAACCTAAGCCAGATTTTAAATTAGGAGCGAAAGATATTGACGGAAAACTTACTTATTTGGGAAGCAAAGTTTGGAAGAATCCGAAACTTAAAATAGTGGAGAAAGATGTTCCAAAAATTGGATCCACAGAGGTTTTAATCAAAGTTAAAGCCTGCGGAATATGTGGAAGTGATGTCCATATGGCTCAACCTGATGATGATGGTTATATCTGGTATCCGGGGCTTACTGCTTTCCCGGCGACCCTGGGTCATGAATTTTCAGGAGTGGTAGTGGAGGCAGGTGAGCAAGCCATTAACAAAAGAACAGGGAAGAAATTCGAAGAAGGAGAAGCAGTAACTGCAGAAGAAATGTTCTGGTGTGCTTCTTGCCGACCCTGTGCCGACGGTTACCCTAATCACTGTGAAAAATTACAAGAGATTGGTTTTAGTTGTGATGGCGCTTTTGCGGAGTATGTTAAAGTTGATTCCCGCTATATTTGGAGCCTGGAAGAACTAAAGAGAGTTTACAAGGGTGATGACTTATTCCTGGCTGGTAGTGTAGTTGAACCTACTTCAGTAGCTTATAATGCAATAATAGAAAGAGGCGGAGGAATAAGACCCGGAGATAATGCAGTAATTTTAGGCGGAGGACCTATCGGTCTTGCTGCGGTGGCTATAATGAAAAAAGCCGGAGCTTCCAATGTAATTCTCTCTGAACCTTCTGAACCAAGAGCAAAATTAGGCAAGTTGATGGGTGCAGACCATATTATCAATCCTTTTAAAGAAAACTTTGCCGAGAGAGTGTTAGATATAACCGGTGGTTTGGGAGCTAAGTTGTATTTAGAAGCAACTGGTTTACCTGATAAAGTCTGGGCAGATATCGAGCAAGCCATTTGGGAAGGTAAGATGATTAACAGCACAGTAGTAATTGTAGCCCGTTCTGATAAAAAGATTCCGGTAACCGGAGAAGTTTTTCAGGTAAGAAGGGCATCTATCGTGGGTTCCCAGGGACATTCAGGGCATGGAACATTCCCCCGAGTTATTAGTTCAATGGCTTCAGGAATGGATATGACTCCATTGATTACCAAAAAGATAGCCTTAGATGAAGTTCCGGAGAACATAGTCCTCCTACGGACTGATAGAACAGAATGTAAAATTACCTGTTTATTTTAATAATTTAATTTGACGAAAAGGAGAAAATAAAATGAATGATAATAAAAAATGGCTGACTACTGATTATCCTCAGATAGTGTTTGAAAATAGCCAGGTAGGCCGATTGAAAAAAGAATTATTTGATGCACCGATGAGTAAAATAGAAGAAATACTCAAAAAATATGAAATCCCTTCTCCCCCGGAATTAGGAAAAGCGGGAAGTTATATTCAAACTACTCCCCGCATGCATGTTATAGAAAACAGGCGTAAAAATGATTTTGTCTTTGTCCCGGTAGGGTGTACCGAATGCCATGGTGATTATGCTAATACCGGACTCGATACTTTTATGGTCACCCAAATCTGTGAAGGAGTTCGACGTTTTGTAAAAAACAGGGATGGAATAGGCTGCAGTTTAGCTCTACCTCCTCTAAACTATGGGGGACATCCTTATCATCACTGTGGTATGGCCGGTACTATTATTATGCCCGAAGATGTCGTAAGGGAAACCATGATCAATGTGATGTATGGACTTTGGAATGATGGTTTTCGCAAGCAGATGTGGGTTAATAATCATGGACAATTATGGATATTAGAATCAGCCATCCAGGAATTTTGCAAACGGTATCAATTGCCTGGTATCTATCGGGTAATTGACTGGCATCGCTCAATCAGAGAATTCTTTATTCCTATTGATCGAAAAGATAGCCTCACCACCGATTTTATTCATGCCGATGAAGCAGAAGCCTCAGTGGCTAAATTGTTGTTTCCAGATATGTTAGATATGGAGTATGCAGTTGATACTGAAGGAGAATCTTTGTTACCAGGTGGTCATTTTGATACTTCTGTTGACCCTTATCGTCGTCCTCAGGGGTGGCAGCAGGGAGAAGGACAATCTGCCATTGAAAGATCAGCTATTCCAGAAGGAGTATTGGGTTGTCCGACTCGAGCGAGTGCTGAAAAAGCAAAACGTCCTATTGCTGCAATTTTAAGCTATTTGACTTTGGTTCATGATGAGATTATGGAAACCTATCCGGCAGGGAAAATACCTCCGGTAGAAAAGATTAGTCTGCGTGATCCCAAAGAGATGGAACCTTTCTTAAAAGAACCTATGAGCAAAGGCTGGAAATCTGTATATGAGTTGCCATATATCGGGCAGATAAATAGTTTATAGCGAATAGTGAATAGTAATTCGTATCGCATATCGCGTATTGCGTGAAAAAAAATAAGATTCAGGTGTAGGGGCACAATGAATTGTGCCTTTCCTAGAATCGAACTCCTACCTTGATTCAGAGACAGGCGTTACCCGTTTCCACGAGGGCAGTCCCACCTGTCTATGTAAACGTAGATGTTCGATTTAGAATAATCGCAAAAGAGTATTTGTCATTGCGAGCGACCGTAGGGAGCGCGGCAATCTCATAAAATAGCGTATGGCGGGTAGCGTTTGGCGTATAGTATGATAGCCGAGACGACTGTCTTCCAGAATTTAGGATTCTGTTTTGTTGGGGGCGGATTCATCCGCCCCGGGTTATTTGGTTTTATTAATTTTGATTATAATGGGAGTATTGGATAATGAAAAAAAGTATAGTAGTTTCTACTCAGCCTACTAAATTTTCGGCTTTAGCCTTTAAAGAAGATTTTGAAAAGAGTATTAAGAAAGTTGCAGAATTAGGTTTTGACGGTGCAGAATTAGCGATTAGAAATCCCCAAGATTTAGAAATAGTTTTTTAAAAAAATTTTTAGATTATTTTTATAGCTAATTGCGAGCTGCTATTATTAGTTTCATAAAACCAATAGAATATATTCTCCAGGAAGTAATTTATCATTTAATAATTATTATTAAAATCGATAAAAACATGAGTCTTACTTTTCGGTTTTCTATTCATCTCAATTCCTTGTCTACTAATTTTTTATTTCTAATGAGTATTTTATTATGATTTTATACAAAAAGTTATAGTTAATGTAAACTTTAGTGGGGTAGTTAGAGAAAGATTAGAATAAGAAAAGATAAAGTTATACAAAAAGTTGACAAAACTAAAACTCATCTTGTATAATAAGAATAGAATAAAAATAGAACCAATTTCTGTAATGTAGAAAAGCAGGAAGAAAAACAAGATGAAAAAATCCCCTAATTACCCCATAAAAGTTTTAAATAAATCCCTCTCTATTCTGGAAATTTTACTTCAACAAAGTTCCGCTATGAATATGACTGAAATCAGTGAAAAATTAGGAATCTATCCTAGCACTACTCATTATTAAAATTAATACAAAAAGGAGGTCATTTAGGTGAATAAAATTCTTGAAAAAATCGGTGAGCTGGGGATTGTTCCTGTGGTTAAAATTGAAAAAGCTAAAGATGCTCTTCCTCTTGGGAAGGCACTTATTGATGGTGACCTTCCTATTACTGAGATTACCTTCAGAACTTCTGCTGCAGAAGAGTCAATTAAAACCCTAACCAGAGAACTCCCCGAACTTTTAGTTGGAGCAGGGACCGTATTAACAGTTGAACAGGTGAAA
>NCRO01000128.1 GCA_002849045.2 Candidatus Sediminicultor secundus | reverse complement strand
AGGACTGATAGATAAAAGTGGTAAGCTTATAGATAGAGAAGAATGTAATTCCGAGTTGAGTGAAGAAATTAGAAAAAGAATTATTAAAGGACCAAAGGGTAATAAATTTCTTTTAGTAAAAAGTAAGGAAACAGAAAATGAGAAACCCATTTATCTTACTCAGAGAGATATTAGAGAAGTACAATTAGCTAAGGCAGCAATATATGCCGGTATAAAAATACTTTTAAGAGAGGTAAATATTTCCCCGGAAGGTATTCAAAAAATATTATTGGCAGGGAAGAAAAACACAATCTTGTCTTAGAAGATAAGAATGTCTACTTTGGAACCGGGGGGACTGTTCTAAATGTACTGGACTGGAAAAATAATCAAAAAAGACCTTCTACTTTAGAGGATGTAGCTCAGTTTGCTAAGTTAGTTGATGCCTTAGATAATGTTCATTTTTATCTTTTACCCCTGTATCCTACAGAATTATCTCAAGAAGCAGTTGATGTAAATAGATTCTATGCCGGTATCTCCAATACCTCCAAACATGTTATGGGTGGTATTTACGATAAAGAAGGTCTCTTGGAAACTATTAAAATGGCAGAAGAAATTGCTGGGGGAGCAGAACAGTTAAGAAAACGTCCATTTATTTCTTTTATTACTTGCGTAATGAGTCCTTTAAAATTAGAAAATACTTATACTGAGTTTTTAATTGAGATTGCTCGTAAGGGGCTACCAGTAGCCTGCCCCAGTGAAGTTTTAACCGGAGCAACTGGTCCGGTTACCCTGGCGGGCGATTTAGTTTTAATTAACGCAGAGACTTTGGCTTGTGCAACCTTGACTCAGTTAGTTAACCCTGGAACCCCAGTTATATATGCTTCAGCTGCTTCTATTATGGATATGCAAAAAGGTATTTATCTTGGAGCTGGAGCAGAACCAGGACTTATTAATGCTGGTGTAGCTCAATTAGCTCAAAATGTCAAGCTTCCTTATTATGCTACTGCTGGAATGTCCGATTCCAAAATTCCCGATGCTCAAGCAGGATATGAATCAGCAATTAGTGCATTAGCTGTTGCTTTATCGGGAGCGAATTTTATCCATGATGCAGCTGGAAATTTAGAATTTTGTATGACTATCAGTTTTGAAAAGGCAGTAATTGATAACGATATTTTAGGGATGGTTATGCGAATGGTGCAAGGTATTAAAGTAGATAAAGAGACCTTAGCAGAAGATTTAATTGCTAAAGTTGGTCCAGCTGGGAATTTTCTTGCTGAGATGCATACAGTACAAAATATGCGTAAAGAATTATATTTCCCCACTCTTGCAGATCGTCAA
>NCRO01000127.1 GCA_002849045.2 Candidatus Sediminicultor secundus | reverse complement strand
CTGTATGTCACCCCTTTTTTACCGGTAAACAAAAGATAATTGATACTGCGGGAAGAGTTGAGAGATTTAATAAGAAATACAAATTAACCAATGACGAGGATAGTGATAATTGATTAGGACACTATCACAAAAAATTTAAATAATTTTAAAAATAAATATATCATTAAAAAAGAAATAAAAAATATTTTGATGAATGATTGCAAGATAAAAAGTATGAAAGAGAAAAAGATATTATTTAAGAATATTTGTAATAAAATAGTGAATCAATTTAAATAAAAAAACAGAGCCTTACAAAAGCTCTGTTTTTTTATATTTATTTAATTGTATAGGAATCTACTTTTTTCGTAAGGGATTCGATTCATCGAATCCGCAATGAAGACAGGGTGGCACTCAATATTGCTTAAGTGCCACCCCTCTGCTTCAGAAGCAACACTTTATAAGAAAAAAGTTTTTAAGTTTTAAACTAACGACCATTCACTAACGACTAATTTTATAGTATAGAGGAGGGAAGAAATGCGAGAGAGCAGAAATACTGGCTGGATTGAAGTTATATGTGGGAGTATGTTTAGCGGGAAGAGCGAAGAATTAATAAGAAGAGTCCGTAGAGTTCAAATTGCCAATAAAAAAGTTCAGGTATTTAAACCAACAATTGATAATAGATACGCTGTTCAGTATATTTACTCGCATAATGGTACTAAGGTTGAAGCTATAAATATTACTAAGCCAAAAGATATTTTAGAAAGTATTGAACCGGATACTGAGGTAATCGCCATTGATGAAGCTCAATTTTATGATGACGATATTGTACTCGTTTGCCAAAAATTTGCCGATCAAGGGAAAAGGGTAATTATTGCTGGTTTAGACCAGGATTTTAGGGGAGAACCATTTGGCCCAATACCTAAATTACTTGCAGTAGCAGAGTATGTAAATAAGTTACAAGCAATATGTATAGTTTGTGGTAATACTGCTTCCAGAACTCAAAGATTAGTAAATGGTCAGCCAGCAAAGTATAGCGATCCAACCATATTGATTGGAGCAAAAGAAAGCTATGAGGCGAGATGTCGTAAATGTCATAATGTACCAAAAGACTAAAATCGTATCACGTATCGAGTATTGCATATCGCGTTAAGAAGATAGAATCCAGAATCCAGAATAAGATCGTATATAGTATCTCGTGAATCGTATCTCGTTAAGAAATAAGTATATAGCAAAGAAAGAAAAAGAAAAAGTTGCAAGTTACAAGATGCAAGTTGCAAGTAGGGGCAGATCTTGTGTCTACCCAACAAATGGCTATTTGGTTAATTGACTACATAGCTGTAATATTTTTATTAACTGGTAAACTGGTAAACAGGGTAACTGGATAACTATATATTCAATACCCTATACGCTAAACGCTACCTGCTATATGCTATACTATATACGCAATACGGTATACGATATACGAGATGAGTGAGGTTAATTCTATGAAAGTTAGGTTGATAAATTACACTAAGGACCCTGAAAAAATAGTAGCTCAGTCAGCAAGATTATGTTATTCTGCGTTGAGTGTTGAAAATTTAGAAGAAGAACTTACCGATGAATCGATAATAAAATTAATTAAAAAAATAATGAAATTAGGACATTATTCTGTTTTAGAACATGCTACTTTTACTTTCGCTATAGAAGGAATATCCAGGGTTACTTCTCATCAATTAGTAAGACATCGGCTCGCCTCTTTTTCCCAGCAAAGCCAAAGATATGTTAAAATAAATAAGGAGGGGTTTCCTTATATTGTTCCAAAACCTATCTCGCAGGATAAAGAATTAGCTAAAATATTTATAGATACTATAAAAGAATTAGATGGAATTTATCAATTATTGTTAGATCGTAATATAGCAGCAGAAGATGCAAGATATATTTTACCACAGGCAGTTACAACTAAAATGATAATATCTGCAAATGCACGGGAATTACTGCTTATCTTTAAATTAAGATGCTGCAATAGAGCTCAATGGGAGATTAGAGAAGTTGCTATGAATATGTTAAGAGAAGTTAAAAAAATTGCCCCAACTATATTTGAAAATGCCGGACCGCCTTGCATTTTAGGACCTTGCCCCGAAGGGGAATTATCCTGTGGTAAACCCTGGTCTAAAAATAAAGAAAAAGGAGTAAATGGATAATAATGAAAAATGCTGATTATAATTATGGAGGTCAAGCGGTAATTGAAGGAGTAATGATGAGATCTCCTTTAAAATATGCCATTGCGGTTCGTAAACCAGATAAAGAAATAATTTTAAAAATAGGTAAATTAAGATCATTATCCAACAAAATGAAATTTCTTAAATGGCCTATTTTTAGAGGAATAATTAATTTAGTTGAGTCGTTGGCTCTTGGTTTGAAGGCACTAACTTATTCTGCAGAACAGGCAACAGGTGAAGAAGAAAAAATAAATAGCGTAGAAATGTTTTTTACAATTCTAATTGCTTTTGGACTATTTATAGTTTTTTTCATAGCTTTTCCTACGGCAATAGCCAGATACTTAGATAAATATCTCTCTAGCTTAATTGTATATAATTTGTTCGAAGGAATGTTAAGAATCGGGATATTTATAACTTATCTGTTTTTTATATCTAAAATAAAAGATATTAAAAGAGTGTTTGAATATCATGGAGCAGAACATAAAGTGATATATACCTATGAATCAGGCGAAGAACTTAACGTAATTAATGTGAAAAAATACAGTACTTTACATCCTCGATGTGGAACAAGCTTTATTTTTATAGTTTTAGTAATAAGTATTTTAGTATTTTCTTTGCTGGGGAAGCAAACATTGCTTTTAAGAATAGCCTATAGAATTGCTATAATTCCTCTAATAGCCGGTTTATCTTATGAAATTTTAAAATTATCAGCAAAAAATATTAATAAAACTTTTGTAAAATGGGCGGTGATGCCCGGATTATGGTTTCAAAAACTTACTACTAGCGAACCCGATGATGCTCAGATTGAGGTGGCTATAAAAGCATTAAAAGGTGTTTTACCAGAAGATAATAAAAATGTAAAATCCGAAGAGATAAACAATGTTTAAAAAATTAGAAGAATTAGAAAAAAAATATGAAGAATTGAATAAAAATCTTTCTGACCCAAAAATTATTGCTGATCAATCTAAGTTTCAGGAATGTGCAAAGATGCACTCTGATATTTCTAAAACAGTTTTAAAATACAAAGAATACAAAGGTATAATAAAAGAGATTGAAGAAAACTCGAAATTATTTTTAGAAGAAAAAGATGTAGAATTTAAAAACTTAATAAATGAAGAGTTGGAAAAATTAAAAGAGAAGAAATCGAATTTAGAAATAGAATTAAAAGAACTTACATTCCCCAAGGATCCTCACGATAAAAAAAATTGTATAGTAGAAATAAGAGCTGGTGCCGGAGGTGACGAAGCTGCACTTTTTTCCGGTGATCTTTTTAGAATGTATTCTCGATTTGCAGAAAATAATGGATGGAAAACTGAAGTAATGAGTTCTAACCCTACCGGAATCGGAGGATTTAAAGAGATAATATTTAGCATAATAGGAAAAGAAGTATACGGAAAGTTAAAACACGAGAGTGGAGTACATCGAGTTCAACGTGTTCCTGTTACCGAATCAAGTGGAAGGATACATACTTCAACTGTTACGGTAGCCATACTTCCTGAGGTAGAAGAGGTAGAACTGGAAATTAGTCCGAATGATTTAAAAATTGACCGTTTTCGTTCTACCGGTCCTGGAGGGCAAAGCGTTAACACTACAGATTCAGCAATAAGAATTACTCATATTCCCACCGGAATGGTAGTTACCTGTCAGGATGAGAAATCCCAACATAAAAATAAAGATAAGGCTTTAAAAATATTAAGAGCAAGGCTTTTAGATAAGGCAGAAAGAGAAAAACATGAAGAGCTTGCGAAGAAGAGAAAAAACCAGGTTGGCACAGGAGATAGAAGTGAAAGAATTAGAACTTATAATTTCCCCCAAAATAGAATATCTTCTAATATTTGTTTGTGCTCGCCTTTTTTAAAGCGAATTATCGGGGATAAAACTTGTATTTTTGTTCCCGGGGATAAATTTAGAATTTGATCAACCATCTGCTCGACCGTCTGCTTGCTAACCCGTCTGCCGCACTGCGGGCAATGAGGTATTCCAATCCGGGCAAAAAGTAACCGTAAATAATCATAAATTTCCGTTACGGTACCTACTGTAGACCTGGGATTCTTACTTGCTCTTCTCTGATCAATTGAAATCGCTGGTGACAATCCTTCAATGTAATCCAGGTCAGGTTTTTTCATTCTTTCCATAAATTGACGAGCATAAGAAGACAAAGATTCAATATATCTTCTCTGACCTTCTGCATAAATCGTATCAAAAGCTAAAGAAGATTTACCAGAACCGCTCAACCCGGTAATTACAACTAATTTGTTTCTGGGTATCTCCAAATTAATATTCTTTAAGTTATGTTCTCGAGCCCCTTTAATTATTATCTTAGTCTGAACCACTTAATATCTCTCCTTTAAATTAGTCGTTAGTCGTTAGTGAATAGTATTTAATAAGAAATCAAAGAAAAACAATTTTTAAAATCCAAATTAGCTACATAGGTAAGCTCATTCTGGATACTGGATTCTGGCTTCTGAACTTCTATCTTATTTACGAGATACGATTCACGAGATACAAGATACTAAATACTATTCACTAACGACTACTCACTACTTTATTTCCCCGAATAAAGTTTTCTCTTTTTTTAATCTTCTTATCTCATCTCTCAACAAGGCTGCTCTTTCAAAATCTAAATTTTTTGCTGCTTGCTTCATCTCTTTCTCTAAGGATTTTATCAATAACCATAAATTACTCTGACTTAAGTATCTTTCATGTTCTTCATTAACAGTAGAAAAATCTTCGAAATATTTTATATCATTAATAATAGCAAATTCTTCTACCGGCTTAGTTATGGTTTTGGGAATTATCTGGTATTTACGATTATATTCTAATTGTATTTTCCTTCTTCGGTTAGTTTCTTTCACTGCCCTTCTTATTGACCCAGTAATATTTTCACAATATAAAATAACTGTGCCGTTTATGTTTCTTGCTGCTCTCCCCATAGTCTGAATTAAAGAGGTTTCTGACCTTAAAAAACCTTCTTTATCTGCATCCAAAATAGCGACTAAAGATACTTCTGGAAGGTCTAATCCTTCTCTTAAAAGGTTAACTCCTACTAATACATTAAATTTACCTAATCTTAAATCCTTTAAAATGTTAATCCTTTCCAAAGTTTTAATCTCTGAGTGAAGATATTTTGCTTTTATATTAATTTCATCCAAATACTCAGCTACATCTTCAGCCATTCTCTTAGTTAAAGTAGTCACCAATATTCTCTCTCTCTTTTCCGTCCTTTTTTTTATTTCTGCTATTAAGCTATCAATCTGATTTTTAGCTGGTTTTAAAATTATCTCCGGATCAACTAATCCTGTGGGTCTGATAATCTGTTCAACTGTTTGTTTACTTCTTTCTAATTCATATTTGGCTGGGGTTGCTGAGACGAAGATAACTTTTTCCATGTAATTTTCTATTTCCTTAAAATACAGTGGTCTATTATCATAGGCAGAAGGTAGACGAAAACCATATTCTACCAAACTATCCTTCCGAGACTTATCGCCCGCAAACATACCTCTTAATTGAGGAATAGTAACGTGGGATTCGTCAATAAACATCATGAAATCAGAAGGAAAATAATCTAACAGAGTTGCCGGGGGTTCTCCTAATTCTCTTCCGCTAATATGGCGAGAATAGTTCTCAATTCCACTGCAATATCCCACTTCTTTTAACATTTCTAAATCATATTTAGTTCTTTGTTCTAATCTTTGAGCCTCTAAGAGC